>DATBIF010000251.1:0-2437 GCA_036557045.1 Steroidobacteraceae bacterium | reverse complement strand
GTCCGGTAGAACACCGCCGTCATCAGCAGGAAGGTCACGAGCACCGTGAAGATGTCGATCATCGGGACGAGGTTGAGGGCCTCGCCGTTGTCACGGCGCAGGCGGCGTATCAGCCGCGCGCGTGCCTGTCGCGTCGAATACATGGCCGGATGCCTTTGGCTTGAGTGAGAAGCTCAGGCTGGCGCGGTGTCGCCGCGCCGCTCGGTGATGCTGTTCAGGAACTTCACCGAGGCCATTTCCAGGCTGTCGACCAGCTGCGTCGTCTTGGTCTGCAGCACGGCGTGGATCAGCACCAGTGGCACCGCCACCATCAGGCCGAACGCGGTGCAGTTCATCGCCACCGAGATGCTCGACGAGAGCAGGTTGGCCTTCTCGGCGGGATTCACCGTCGAGACCGCCGCGAAGGCACTGATCAGACCGATGACGGTGCCGAGCAGGCCGAGGAGCGTCGCCATGTTGGCGAAGGTGCCGAGATAGTGCGTGCGCTTCTCGAGGCGCGGCACGATCTCCATCAGGCTCTCCTCCATCGCTTTCTCGATGTCGTCGCGACGGCGCGCCGACTGAATGCGCGAGAGGCCGTAGTTGAGAATGGTGCCGATCGCGGCGTCCGACTTCGAAGTCATGGTGACGGCACGCTTGAAATCGCCCTGCGCCAGGAGCGGCGTCAGGTCGTTCCAGAGACTGCGATTGCGCAGGCTCACGATCGACAGGTAGATGTAGCGCTCGAGCGCGATCGCCAATCCCAGGGCGGCGACGATCGCGATCGGAAGCATGAACAGGCCGCCTCCCTGGAAAAAGCGGACGATGTGGGCATACAGGTCCATACGGGTCTCCTCCTCCAAAAACCGGTTGCGGTCAGCGCGGCG
The DNA here is from genome assembly GCA_036557045.1 of Steroidobacteraceae bacterium. Lineage (GTDB taxonomy): Bacteria > Pseudomonadota > Gammaproteobacteria > Steroidobacterales > Steroidobacteraceae > DATBVX01. The sequence continues at coordinate 1,571 of DATBIF010000251.1, read as the reverse complement.
CCGGCGCCGCAGGGGGCGCCGCAGTCTCGCCATTGAGCGTTGAGTAGTACTCGAGCTGGCGCTTGAAGACGTCACGATCGACGGGCGCCAGGACTTCATCGACCAGGCTGTTCGCCGGGCGGCCGATGAGATCGCCCATGTCGGCCTTCTTCCACGGCACGATGTAGAGAACCTTGGGCAACTCGCGATTGCCGGTCACCGCCGAGCTCTCGAGCTCGATGCGATCCATGGTCTTGAACGCTCCCTTGGACGCAGTGGGCTTCGATTCGGCTGGCGCAGCGGCTTCGCCAGTCGCGGGTTGAGCGGCGCTGTCGGCCGACGCTGCCGGCGTTTCCGTCGCATCGGGGGTTGCTGCCGGCTGAGTTTCCGGCGTTGGACGGCTGGTGTCGGCCTGAGGCATGGCCGACTCGCGCTCGTCCGCCGGGGGCACGGTCTGAGCGGCGGCGGCGAATGCGCACAGCAATGTGCCCGCGAAGATTGCGCCACGTAGGCTGGTCACGGTGAGGCCTCTGCAGTCTGCGGCTGTGGATTGGAGCCGACACGCTTTTTGAGTTCCGCGATCCAGGTCGCAACCCGCTTGTCGCTGTTTCCCGACAGCGCCATGTAGCGCTCGAAGGACTCGAGTGCTCGCTGCGGCTGCTGCAGATACAGATCGCACAGGACGCCCAGGTTCAAGTGCGCGGGCGCGTAGTTGGGATCGATCTTGATCGCCTCGCCATAGGCGCTGTCGGCGTCCTTGAAGCGTCCGAGCTGCCGATAGACGAGGCCGAGCTCGGTATAGGTCAGCGCGCTCGGCATGCCGTGCTGGGTTGCCTCGCGCAGCGACTTCTCCGCTTCCTCGAACCTGCCGGCCTTCTCGTAGAGCAGGCCGAGGTTCACCCACGGGCCCGGATAGTCGGGATAAGCGAGCGTCAGCTGCTTGAGCTCGAGCTCGGCGTCGGTGAGTTTGCCGGCCTGGAGCAAGGCCACCGCCTGGTTGAACTGCTGCGTCGCGCGTTCGGGGACCGGCGCCTCAGCGGGGGGGACAGCCTCGACTGGCGCAGGCGGAGGCGGCGGCGGCGCGCTCGCGCAGCCGGCGATGAACAGCGCGAACCCGAGGCTCAGCGCTTCAACGCAGTTCTTTGACGTAGTCCGCACCGATCTCTGCCTTGGCGTAGCGCGCGGGCTTCAACTTCGCCAGCGCATCGAAACTCTTGCGTACCCATTCGTCGTACACGCCCTCGTTCGCACGCGCGATGTTCGCCTCGTGAATCGAGATCGCCTTCTCTTCGAACGGGAACGCCTGTTCCTCGAGCAGCACGTCGTACTCCTCGAGCTCGTCCTCCTTCAGGTTCTTGGGCCGCTCCGACTCCATCAGGTCCTTGGCGAGCACGCGATACAGCTCCGCCATCTGGTAGGTCGCAGCGGTGGTGACTTCGGCGACGCCGTATTGAGCGGCCTTGCCGTAAGCATTGAGTGCGCGCTCCATTGCGTCCTTCTTGAGGGCGAGATTCTTCTTGAGTGGCGCGTCGAGCTTGACGAGCGCGAACGCGGAACCCGCAGGCTCGGCAAACACCAGCGTCGCCTTGGCC
>DATBIF010000250.1:0-7003 GCA_036557045.1 Steroidobacteraceae bacterium | reverse complement strand
ATGCCGAAGGTGAGGCGATCGCGGAGGAGCTGGCGGAATTCCTTGGCGGCAATCGCGCGGATTCGCCCCAGCGACTGCGTGACGGCCGGCGCGCTCATGGCGACTTCCCCGGCGCCGACGGCGCGCCGCCATTCGCGTTGCGACCTGGCAGCGTCGCGGCGACGAAGACATCTTCCAGGCTCGCCCGGGTGAGCTCGACATTGGCCGATACCCCGGCGCGTTCGAAAGCGCGCAGCACCAGGACGTCGGGATCGCGGGTGGCGCGGTCGAGAAGCGCATGCAGCCGGGTGCCGAGCTGCGCGACGCTCTTGACCTCGGGCAACTGCGTCAACGCCGCGCGCGCACTGGCGATGTCTTCGGATTCCACTTCGATCACTGCCGCATCGATGTCATCCATCAGTGTCTTCGGCACGCCTTCGGCGACCAGCCGGCCGTTGTCGAGGATCGCCAGCCGGTGGCAGCGCTCCGCCTCGTCCATGTAGTGCGTCGAAACCAGGATCGTGGTCCCCTGCCCCACGAGGCGGAACAGGCTTTCCCAGAAGTCACGTCGACTCTGCGGGTCGACGGCACTGGTCGGTTCATCGAGCAGCAGCAGCTCGGGTTCATGGATCGTGGCCGTCGCGAGTGCCAGGCGCTGTTTCTGTCCGCCGCTCATCGTGCCCGCGCGCTGCGAGCGGCGATCGGCCAGGTGATATTCCTCGAGCGCTGCATCGATGCGTCGGTTGCGCTCGGCGGCAGCGATGCCGAAGATCTCAGCGATGAACCGCAGGTTCTCGAGAACGGTCAGGTCCTCCCACAAGGAGAAGCGCTGCGTCATGTAGCCGATCTTCTGGCGCAGTTTTTCCGACTCCAGGGTCGCGTCGTGACCCAAAACCTCGACCTTGCCGGCCGTCGGCAGCAGCAATCCGCACAGCATGCGGATGGTCGTCGACTTGCCCGAGCCGTTGGGGCCGAGGAAGCCGTAGATCTGGGCACGCGGAATGGTGAGATTCACGTGATCCACGGCGGTGAGCGTGCCGAACCGGCGCGTGAGACCGCGCGCCTGAATTGCGGGCTCGCCGTTCATGGCCCGCCGGCGGGCGCGGCATCGAAGCGCACTTCGACCGGAATACCCACCGGCAACGTGGTTGCCTGCGGCCCGATGAGATCGACGTGCGCGAGGTAACTGAGCCGACTGCGATCCTTCTGTGTGAGCGCGAAATAAGGGGTGAAGGTGGCCTCGCTCGAGATGTAGCGCACACGGCCGGTGAAAGGCTGCGCTTCGCCGTCGATGTGAACGCTCGCCGGTGAGTCCGGACGCGCGCGCACACGGATCGGCTCAGGTACATACACGCGTGCGTAGGTGGTGCCGTCCGCGAGCAGGATGGCGACCGGCTCGCCGGCTGCCGGACGGTCGCCCAGCTTGTAGGGCAGCGCCTCGATGATGCCGGCACGCGGGGCTTTCACGGTGAGGCGCTCTGCACTGAGCTCGGCCTGCTGCAGTTGCGCCCGCGCCTGCGCCAGATTGTCGCGGGCCTGGTCGAGCTCTTCGATGCGAGTACCGTTCAACAGCATCGTCAGACGGGCGTTCGCAGCCTTGCGTTCGGCTTGCGCGCTGTCGCGCACGGCGCGCTGCTGATCGACTGCAGCCTGGCTCGTGAGCTTGCGCTGCACCAGCTCGCGCTGCCGGTCGTATTCCTTGCTGGCGCTGTCCAGGCGTGCTTCCGCGCCCGCGAGCTCCGCGCGAGCTTCCAGGATGTCTTCGGAGCGCGGGCCGCGGATCAGCTCATCGAGCTTGTGCTGCGCACCGCTCACCTGGGCCTGGAGACTGGCGACGCGCGCGTTGCCATTGAGGTCGTCGAGCTTCAACAGGACCTGCCCTTGCGCGACATGATCGCCCTCATGCACGTTGATCGCGACGATCGGCTCGTGGGCTTCGGCCGGCAGCTCCAGCCGATCGCGCTCCAGCGTACCGAGGGCGACGTCCGGTCCGGGATCCCGGGAGCAGGCTGCGAGGAGCAGCGTCGACAACGCGGCCAGGCAGGCGGCTCTACGCATGGGCAGTTTCCTTCCGGGCTACGCCGCGCAGAAATATGCCGAGCGTGTGCACGATCAGTTTTTCCAGGCCAGCTTCATTGGTCTCGACTCCGAGCACGCGCGTTGTGATCGGCAGGGAGATGAAGGGGAAGAGCGCCAGGCTCATCAGCGAGATGCACGTGAGAGAAGGATCCAGGTCGTCGCGCAGGTGGCCGACGTCGATCTCCCGACCGATCACCGTTCGCAGCATCGGCGCGAAACGGCCCGCAAAGTCGCGGATGAACGCCTGCCGGAAAGAGCCATCGGGCGACAGCACCTCGCGCACGATCAGCCCGGGTATCCAGGGATTCCCTGCGAGCACCCGCATGTAGCTGCGTGCCAGGGCTTCGATATCCACGGTCTCCTGCTGCCCGAGCATCGCGACCAGCCGTGTCAGCACGGGCGCGATCGCCGCCTCCAGCATGGCGCGGTACAGACCGTCCTTGCCGTCGAAGTAGTAGTGGATCATCGCCGGGTTGACCCGCGCGGCCGCCGCGATCTGGCGGCTCGACACCGCCCGAAAGCCGTGTCGCAGGAACAGCGTCCGTGCCGCTTCGAGCAGCGCATCGCGGACCTGGGGATCGTCGCCGCCCCGGGGACGGCCCGGACGGCGTGCCACCGCGAGCCGTAGCGGGCGACTCATGGCTCGAGCTCCACTTGTTTAAACAGGTGATTAATTTATGCCGTCGTCCGGCGGCGGGCAATCCCGCCATCTCATTCAGTGTTTAATTTCCGTCGCTGGCATAATCGCGCGCGCCCATGGACTCGAGTCTCACTTCCCTGCTGGCGTTTTTCGCTGCACGGCGCGCCGCGGCTCAGCCGCTGGTCCTCGCCACGGTCGTCGCCACTTCAGGCTCGACCTACCGCAAGGCCGGTGCGCGGATGCTCATCGACAAGGACGGAACGGCCTGTGGCTTGCTCTCTGGAGGCTGCCTCGAGGCCGATCTGCTCGAGCGGGCGCGCGCCGTCATTGCGGGCGGCGAAGTTCAGCTGGTCGAGTACGACCCGCGCACCTCGGATGATCCGATCTGGGGATTGGGGCTCGGTTGCGAGGGCGCGATGAGCATCCTCCTGCAGCGAGTCAGCGGCGCCGATGATTTCCGTCCGCTCAACCGGATCGTCGAGCTGGCGCTGCTGCGCCGGCCATCGAGATTCGCGACCGTGGTTCGCTCCGCCAGCCCGATATGGCCGGCCGGCACCTGCCTGTTCGCGGAGGATCCCGTAACGGAACCGCTGGGCCGGGCCATCCGTGAGCGACTGGTTGGCGCTGGCTCCGTGTCAGCGCCTGGGCTGGTGGAGGTGAGTGCGGGCGATGGGGTTGCGAGTGTCTATCTCGGACAAATCGAAGCGCCGACTCATATTCTCGTGCTGGGTGGCGGTCCAGATGCCGTACCGGTGGTTCGCGCGGCGTCGGACCTCGGGTGGCGCGTCAGCGTCTATGACCATCGGCCGGCTTACGCGACCACGCAACATTTCCCGACTGCGATCCAGGTGATCGCTGCCCCGACCGCTGAGCTCGCGGCGCGGGTCGATCTGTCACGCTATGACGCCGCCGTGGTCATGAGCCACCATTTGCCAAGCGATCTCGACTACCTCAGACAACTTGCCGGCACACAGGTCCGTTACGTCGGACTGCCGGGGCCCCGCGAACGCCGCCGGCGCCTGTTCGAAGAGCTCGGTGCGCTGGCTGCGGGGCTGGTCGAGCGCATTCATGGACCTGTCGGTCTCGATATCGGGGCACGCACTCCGGAAGCGATTGCGCTCGCGATCGTCGCTGAGATCCACGCGGTGCTCGCGGGGCGCGATGGGCGCTCTCAGCTCTGCGAGGCGTAGATTCCGTAGAGCTCCGCCACCTGCGCGAGCTTGGAATCGTTGGGCACCGCCTTGAACGCCTTGCGGGCGGCATCCTTCTGGTTGAGCTTCAGGTAGGCGCGGCCCAGGGCAATCTGGGCCTCGTCGGTGCGCTTGCCCGGATTCTTGGTGAGCGCCCGCTGCAATGCTTCAACTGCCTTGTCGTACTGTGCGAAGCCGGTATAGGTCATGCCCAGGTTGATATCGAGATCGGCAGTCTTGGAAGCCTTCGCGTCCTGTTCGAGCTGCGGCAGCTTCTTCTGTACTTCCTGGGCTTGCGTGCGCGCGTTGTTGAGCAGCCGCGTGTAGCGCTCCTTGTCCTGGGTCTCGAGTATCTTGCTCGCGAACCCCTTGTTCATCACCACGAGCGCCTCGCCCGGCACGCCCGCGGTGATGTCCATCTCAGCCATTTCCTTGTAGTCGTTCGGCTTCTTGAGCACGTCGAGATCGAGCATCAGGCGGAAGTAGTTGAGCGTAGTCGTGTCGTCGTTCTCCTGCTGCTGACGGAGCGTGGTGAGCAACGCGTCCCAGTGCTCGCGGGTGGGATACTGACGCACCAGCTGCATGCGCATGTCGGCGACGCCCTTGGTGTCGCCCATCTGGTCCATGCAGAAGAGCTTGAGGTCGAGCCAGTTCTGCTTGATCGGCTGGTTGGCCTTGCGCGCGGCATCCATGCCCTGCTGCATGTACCTGCTCGCGTTCTTGCAGTCCTTCTGCTGGTAGTACGACTGTGCCACCAGCAGGTAGGCGTCACTCTCGTCCGGGCTGTTCTTGGCCCAGCGGCTGCCGTACTCGATCGCTTTCGGGTAATTCTTGAGATCAAAGTAGAGCGTGGCGAGTTGCTTGACGCGCGCCGGCACCTGCGCGGGCGGCACCTGAGATGAATTGAGGTTGGCTTCGTAATACTTGGCGGCTCCAGCCTTGTCACGCGTGTTGAACAACGCGTATGCCATCAGGTCGTTGATCGCGTATTGCTCATAGGCCGACTTCTTCGGTTGCGCGTCGGCTTGCTTGAGCTTGCCGATCGCCTCGTCCCAGCGCTTTTTCGCAATCGCTTCCTGCGCGGCCTTGAGGAACGTGCCCACTTCCTTGCTGACGGTCTCCGCCTGCGCAGCCGCAGGAATGACGAGGCTGCCGACCCCGATCGCACAGGACTGGATCGCGAGCAGCCACACAACGAGATACTTCCGCATCACCTCTTCACCTCGGAAATTGGTACGCCTGGAGCGCATTCTTGTTAGGCGGCTGGCGTTCCCGCGCCTTTCTGCGCGTAGATTGCCCAAAGATTCGCCACCTCGGCAAGCTTTGAGTCCTTCGGGATCGCGCCGAACGCCTTGACGGCATCCGGGCCACGATTGAGCTTGAGCAGAGCGCGCCCCAGCATGAGTTGCGCTTCGTCGGTTCGCTTCACTCCGCCCTTCTGCAGCCCGCGCTGCAGAGCCTCGACCGCCTTGTCGAGCTGGTCATAACTCAGGTACGCAATGCCCAGCACCGCATCGGCATCGCCGGTCTTGCTCGCCATGGCTTCCTTCTCCAGGCTCGGCAGCGATTTCTGGTCGTTCTGCGCCTGCTTCTCGGCATCCGCCAGGAACTGCCGCGTGCGCGCCTCGTCCTTGCCCGTGATCAGCTTCTGATCGAAAGCCTGATGCAGAACCTTGACCGTCTCGCCAGGCACGCCTGCGTCATAGGTGTACTGGGCGAGCTCCACATAGTCCTCCGGGCGCTTCAGCGATCCCACGTCGAACATGAGCCGGTAGAGGTTCATCGTCGTGCGATCGTCCGCGGCGCCCCCGGCGTTACGCACGATCGTGAACATCTGGTCCCAGTACTTCGGCGACGGGTATTGGGCCAGCAGCTGCTCGAGCGTCTTGCGGATGCCAGCCTGGTCGTCCATCTGCGCGTAGCTGCTGAGTGCCAGCTGCAGGTACTGCTCGGGCACCGGCTTGCCGCTCTGCTGAAGCGCGCCGATGCCCGCACTGATCTCCTTGACCGCATTCGCATAGTCGTCCTGCACGTAGTACGACTGGCCGAGCAGGATGTGCGCCTCGGGCTTGCCACCGCTCGCTTCCAGCCAGCGCTTGGAGTATTCCACCGCCTTCGGGTAATTCTTGAGCTGGAAATTCAGCGTCGCCGCCACGCGCGCGCGATCTTCGAGCTGATCCGGCGGCAGAAACTCGCTCGACATGAGCCCGTCGTATGCGGTCGCGGCGTTCGCGTAGTCGTTCTTCTTCAGATAGATGAAGGACAGGAATTCATTGATCTGGTACTGATCATAGGGCGTCTGGTCCGGCATGCTCCGGGCTTCTAGCGTCTTGGCGAGCGCCGTGTCCCAGTCCTGCTTCTGCATGGCGTCCTGCGCCGCCTTGAGCGGCTTCACCAGCTTCGCGCTCACGTGGTTGGCGGGGGGCTTCTCCTTGTCGGCCGCCAGCGGCGATTCGATCGCAAAGGGTGCAGACCATAGCCCTGCCGCCAGCAGCAGGGCAAAGAGACGATTCCACCGGAGCTTCATGATCTTCCTCGTATGCAAAATGGCCAGCAGGCGGCCGAGACAAATACGCCGGGACTCATCATCCCGGCGCGTTCTTAATCTGAAAGCAGTCGACTGAACGGCGACTGAATGTACCGCGCAGCCGCCGCTACTCCATGAATTCTTCGTTGCCCACGAAACCGATCTTGCGGATCCCGAGCCGCTGCGCGTCTGCCAGCACCTTCGCGACATAGTCGTACTTGACGCGCTTGTTCGGCCGCAGGTGAATCTCGGGCTGCGGATCCTTGGCCGCTTCGGTCTGAAGGTAGCTCAGCAGCGTCGGCTCATCGGCCACCGGCGTGCCGTTCCAGAGCACCGTACCGTCGAAGTCCACCTCGATGTTGATCACTTCGGGCGGCACGGGCGGCGGCGTTGGGTTGCCGCGCGGCATGTCGAGCTTGACCGCGTGCGTCATCACCGGGATGGTGATGATGAACATGATGAGCAGCACCAGCATCACGTCGATGAGCGGCGTGGTGTTGATGTCCACCATGCTCTGGTCTTCGGTGCCGCCAACCTGCATTGCCATGAGTTCGTGTCTCCGCTCTAGCGAGCCCGCATGCCGCGAAT
>DATBIF010000249.1:0-8474 GCA_036557045.1 Steroidobacteraceae bacterium | reverse complement strand
GGTCTTCCTGGTCTCGGCTTCCCTTGGGGAGAGCACCGGACCGAGTTATCTGATCTGCGCCTCTTGCTGCTTCCCACACGCATCACGGCAGAACCGCCGTCGAATGCATCGGGTACGCAGCCTGTTCAGCAAGGACCGATCGAGCAAAGGAGGCCGGCTGCGAGTCGATCCTCGTTGCCCGGGCCGCTCCCGATCGCGAAGTCACCCGCGCCCGGTCCCAAGCCTTTGCCGGTCGCGAAGGCGACTTCGAAGCAGGATGCCGCCGTCGTCCAGCCCTCGGCACCGTCTTTGCGCGCCGAGCGGCCCGTTGAGGCGGCACCGCACATGCCCGATCCGCCGCCGATCGCTGCAGGATCGCCCGGCGAACCTTCAGCGGCCGTACTCGCCGCTCCGTCTCCGACGCCCGACATCGCGATCAGGTCGAATGCCTCGAACCCGGAGATCGACACGCCCGCATCTCCGGATGCTGCGGATGTCGCGCAGGAAGCCGAGCGGCTGCAGGCAGCGCAACTCGAAGAACAGCGTCAAGTGATCGCGCGCGAGGAAGCCGCGCGATTGGAGGCCGAGCGGCAGGAGGCTGAACGTCAAGAGGCTGAACGATTGGCAGCGGCGCAATTGGAGGCACAGCGGCACGAGGCCGCGCGCGCGGAAGAGGCGACGCGCGTCGAGGCCGCGCGACGGGATGCCGAACGTCTTGAGATTGAGCGTCGCGAGACTGAAAGCCGGGAGGCGGAACGCAAGGAGACAGAACGCCGCGAGACTGAACGTCGGGAGATGGAACCGCAGGAGGCTGAACGCAAGACGACTGAGCGTCAGGAGGCCGAGCGTCAGGAGGCCGAGCGTCAGGCGACGGAACGTCGAGAGGATGAACGCCGGGAGGCTGAACGCCAGGAGACTGAGCGACAGAACGCTGAGCGTCGGGAGGCTCAACGCCAGGAGGCTCAACGCCAGGAGGCTCAACGCCAGGAGACCGAGCGACAGAACGCTGAACGTCGGGAGGCTGAACGTCGGGAGACGGAGCGACTAGCGGCGGCTCAAGCGGATGCGAAACGCCAGGAGGTTGCGCAACCGAAAGCAGCTCCGCAAGAAGTCGCGGCCCCGCGCGGCAACGAAGAAGAGGAACAGCGGGAAGCCAAACTTAGAGCAATTGGGCGACAGCTCGACGAGGAAGCGGCCCGGCGCGACGCCTCGACGCCCACTCGCTCGCCCAACACTCTGCCGCTCTCGTTGAGCACCGGACGCCGAGTGAAACTATGGGGACGCGCTCATCCCAACGCCCAGCTGATCCGATATTCGGAGGCGTGGGAACAGAAGATTCAGATGAACACGACGGTCGACACTGCCCGCCGAGTGGCGAACCAGCTTCGCTCCAGCCCCACGGTGACCGTAGCCATTCGCAGCGACGGATCCGTTGAGTCAGTGGTGTTTGAACTGTCCAGTGGCGTACCGGAAGTCGACGAAACGATACGGCGCATCGTGCGAAGCATGGAACATTACAACGCGTTCCCGCCCGAACTCGCACGCGACTACGACGTGATCGAGATTCGCCGGACGTGGCACTTCGACATGGCCGTCCGGTTGTATTGATGGCGGCGTGGCAGCACGGCCGACTCCCGGGGCTTCGAGCTCTTGTCGATCCACGGCTGCGGCGGGCCGTAGAACCGATCGGAAGATCATTCGACGGATCGGCGGGCCCGCGAGATCGCATTGCCGAGCTCCGAAGCCGCACCCGGAGAAACATCGGCAGCGATCGCCTCGGCGGCCGCGAGTGCGTCGCGCGCGGCGTCGACCTTGCCTGCGAGTTGCTCCGCCTCCGCGCGGATCGCGAGGACGATGCCGAGGCTCTCCAGATCGGGCACAGCACGCAACAGCGTTTCGGCTGCGTCGAGGCAACTGCGAGCCCGCGCGAATGAGCCTCGTCGCGCGTGGACGAGACCCAGATAGCCGAGAACCTGCCCTTCAGGTCGCTTGTGTCCCAGCTCGCGAGCGATCGCCAACGCCTGGTCGAGACGGCTTTGCGCATCGTCAAGGTCGTTGGCGCGTTCGCGCACCACTCCGAGGTTGCACAGCACTATCACCGCCAAGCTCGAATTGCCCATGTCCCGAGCCACGACGAGCGCCGACTCGAGGATTTCCTGCGCTTCGGCGAGCCGTCCTTCCAGGAATTGCAGCAGCCCGAGCTGGCACAGCGTGTTTCCCTCGATCCTGCGATCGCTCATCTCCCGCGCGAGCGCAAGAGCCGCCTCGGCGTGCAACCGTGCCTTGTCGAGAGCTCCCATGCTTCCGTGCAGGATGGCCAGGTTGCCGAGTATTGCGCCTTCCAGGCGAGGATCTTGCGCCTCCCTGGCCGAGATCAATGCCTGCTCGAAGTGTGCCCGTGCCTTGTCCAGCCGGCCTAGGATCGCCTCCAGTTGGCCCATGCCATTCTGCGCATTGCCCAGCAACCTGCGATCGTCGAGAACATGCGCGACTGAGATCGCTGCCTCGAGGTACGCGCCCATCGATTGCGGATTTCCCCCTAGACTTTCGAGAAAGGCAAGATCGATGAGCGCATTGCATTCGCAGCGACGATCGCCGATGTCGCGGGCGATCGCGAGTGCCGCGTCGAGCCGGGCGTGCGCGTCGGAACTCTTTCCGCCGTAAAGAAGCGCGTTCCCCGCAACGATATTGACGCGCGCGCTCAACACCGGGTTCCGGGGCGCAGCCTCCTCCACGAAGGCAGCGAGCTCCATCGCGGTCCGGAACGGCCCCCGCAGCCTCAATCCTGCCCAGGCGTGCTCCAGGGTGCGAGCGGCGGTCTCGGCGTCGCCGCGCGCAGCTGCGCGGCGACAAGCGGCGACCAGGTTGTCGAGCTCGACGCAGGCATGCGCAGTCGCCGCCCGCTCGTCGAGTCCCGCGAAGTAGCTGCCGTGACGTGTTTCCGCAGCGGTACGCGCCGTCGCGCCGCTTCCTTCGTAACGGAGCTCCGTGCGGAGCTGCTCGGCGGCGTACTCCTGGACGCTGACGAGCAGGTCGAACCGATCGTCACCGACAGGCCTGACGAGCGACTTCTGCACGAGCGACTGCAGGGCGTCCAGGGGCCACGGTGCATTGTCGTAGAGGGAGAGGTCGAGCACCGCTTCGACGGCCTCGAGCCCGAAGCCCCCTTCGAAAACCGAGAGCTGCGCGAGCGCCGCCTTCTCCGGCAGCGACAACAGATCCCAGGACCAGTCGAACACGGCACGCAGGGTCGCTTGCCGGTCGACGCGCCCGCCGCTCGACGACAGCAGCTTGAACCGCTCCGTCATGCGCGCGAGCAATGCGCGCGGCGGCATCACACGCACACGCGCCGCCGCGAGCTCGATCGCAAGCGGCAAGCCGTCAAGAAGCCTGACCAGGGGTGCGATCGCCGCCAAGTCCTCGGCAGCCGGCGCAAAACCCGGCTTTGCCGCTTGCGCCCTGCGCACGAACAGCTCCGATGCATCCGTCTGTTCGAGGGGAGCGAGCGCCATGGTCTCTTCACCGACGAGGCCGAGCACCTCGCGCGTAGTGACCAGGAAGCGGGCATCGTGTGCGCGACTCAGCCATCGGCCGAGCGTCTGCTCGGCATGACGCGCGACCTGCTCGAAGTTGTCCAGTATGACAAGGCAGTGTCCCCGCCCGCTGATGGCCTGCCCAAGCTGGACCACGGGGTCGTCCTCACCGAGGGGAACGTCGAGGCCCTGAGCGACCGCATGCACGATGCCGTCGATGCCTCGCGCCTGAACCAGGTCACAAAACCAAACGCCGCCCGCGAAAGCCGCAAGCGCGTTCCAACCGAAGCGCGTGACGAGGCGTGTCTTGCCCGCGCCGCCAAGGCCGACGACCGACACGAGGCGCGCGCCTGCGGCGAAGCGCCGCTCGAGATCGGCGAGTGCGCCGTACCGGCCCACGAAGGCGTCGCGTTCCGCCGGCAGGCTGTGAACCGTCGTTGCCAACGGCGGGAAATCGCGCCGCAAGCCTGGGGCGACCACCTGCAGCAGGTGCTCGGGATTCAGCAGACCCTTGAGGCGGTGCTCGCCCATGTCGCGCAGCACGACGCCGTCGGGAAGTGCTTCGCGCACGAGCTCTGCGGTTGCTGCCGAGAGCAGGATCTGCTCCCCGTGGGCAACCGATAGAACGCGTGCGGCGCGGTTGACGGAAGCTCCGAAATAGTCGCCTTCCCGCAGGTCCGCCACGCCGGTGTGCAAGCCCATGCGCACCTTGAGCGCGACCGGCGGGGTTTGATCGTCCACCCCTTCACCGTCTGCGGCCTGCAGGGCGCGCTGCGCGGCGACCGACGCCGAGAGCGCATCCTTCGCTTCACCGAACACCGCAAGCATGCCGTCGCCGGTGGTCTTGAAGACGCTTCCCGCGCACGATTCGATCGCTCCGCGCAAGACTCTGTCGTGGCGCTCCAGGGCCGACCGCATTTCGACGGCGCGTTGCTCCCACAGAGGGGTACTGCCCTCGATGTCGGTAAACAGGAAGGTAACCGTGCCGGTCGGCAACATCGCGTCTACGCGGAGGGGGGCGTGGGGTGGCAGAAGCGTAACCGCCTACGACGCGGAATCTTGCCCACACGCGGCCCGCGGAGCAACCGTCGCGCAAGTCGCGGCGCAGCGCGCGCTACTCAGTCACTACCGAGGCGAACCGCCCGTCAACGTGTGCTTCGGCTCGGAAGACGATTAGAAATGTCGTGATCGGTCTGGCTGGTGCCGGGAGAGACATCCGAACCATCCCCGGCGAGGCGCGCCAATGCTGGATTTCGGTCGGGGCAGCCGGCGATGTACCGGGTTGAAAGGGAAGGATCGATGAACCTGCAAGCTCGAAGGACTCCCGCCAGCCCGAAGGGCTGCTATCAGGAGCAGAGGCTTGGGCGCCGGGACGCCTTGTGAACCGGGGAGCCTGCTTACGTTCCCCAGGAATGACGCGACAATGCCAGTCCACCCCGGCGAAACCGTTCAAGCGATGGCACCCGAACGAGGTTATCGGTGCAAAAGGGCGTGACGTACGCCTTGGTCTCCGCGGTGCTGTTCGGCCTGAGTACGCCGCTCGCCAAGCGTTTCGTCGGCACCACCCATCCCCTCGTGCTCGCAGGGCTTCTGTACGCGGGCTCGGGCGTGGGGTTGGTCATGGTGCTGGTCGCGCGCCGTATCTTGGCGCGCGCGGATCGTTTCATCGGCATGCCCGACCGAGTCGAATGGCTTTGGCTCGGCGGGGCCATCCTGTTCGGAGGCGTCGTCGGACCGGTAGCCTTGATGTACGGCCTACGCACGACGCCCGCGTCGAGCGCATCGCTTCTCCTGAATCTGGAGGCCGTCTTCACGGCCCTGCTCGCCTGGTTTCTATTCGGCGAAAACTTCGATCGTCGTATCGCGCTCGGAATGCTGGCCATCGTGGCCGGCGGGGTCGCGCTCGCTTGGAGCCCACGCGAGGGAAACGTTTCTTATGGCGCGCTACTGATCGCGGGTGCCTGCCTGGCCTGGGCGCTCGACAACAACCTGACGCGTCGCGCGTCGGCAGCGGACGCAGTGCTCATTGCGGCACTCAAAGGGCTCGCGGGTGCTATCGTGAACCTCGGTCTGGCCGTCACCCTTGGACAGCGCCTGCCGACCGCCATTACTTGGTCAGCCGCAATGGTCGTCGGCTTTTTGGGCTATGGAGTGAGCCTTACGCTGTTCGTGCTCGCGCTTCGTGACCTCGGCAGTGCGCGCACCGGGGCGTATTTCTCAATAGCCCCTTTTTTTGGTGCGGTCGTGGCAATCGTTCTGCAGGGAGACGCGATTCATTGGCAATTACTGATTGCAGGTGCGCTGATGGCGTTCGGCACCTGGCTGCATCTCACCGAGCGGCATGTGCACTCACACGTGCACGAATGGCAGGAACACGAGCATTCACACATGCACGATGCGCATCACAGTCATCCGCACGACTTCGAGTGGGATGGGCGCGAGCCGCACACTCATCGCCACGTCCACTCACCGATAACGCACGCGCATCCGCACTATCCGGATATCCACCATCGGCATGAGCATTGAGTCTCGAGCAAGACCAACCTTCCGCTGAGAAGTTGCGCACCGGGAACGCTTGCGCTTCGTCGCGGCCCGGCGTAACCTTTGCTTCGGGGGTAACAGGACCCCCGGGATCCTCCCTCCAAGACGGTGCCTCGTCCAATCCTGTGAGCGTTGCGCGCGAGCGCGGGCACTGTCTTCATATCCCTCGGCACCCCACGTTCGCAGCCTTCGGCAGCGCAGCGTACGTTCGCGCCTGGCGCTTGGATGGAGGTCGACTATGCCGTACTCGCTGAAGCAGATCTACTGCCGGCCCTGCGCCACCCCGATACGGCGCATCGTCATGAAGTCGCGGGTTAGCGAGAAAGCGTCCTGGCCATCGATAGGCACGTTGTCGACTCCGGCTCGCAGCACTGGATCCGGAAGCTGACCCGCAGCGACCGCCATGTCGCGCGCGCCGCGTGCAGCGGCGTTGCTCGCGGCGAATGCCGGCGCGCGCGACTCCGCGATTCGAAGCGCTTCGGTAAGACTCAAGAGTGCCTGCGCCGAGGCGGGTGCGGCCGCGACGAGCGCAACCGCGACCAGCAGCAGCGCTGCAGGGCCGATTCGCAACGTCGGAAAGCAGTGATGAGGGTGAGGCATGACTCGTCCCGAAAGGATTGGCGAACGCCACCGGGCGCAGCCGCGCCGGCGGGCCAACGTTTCAGGGAGTCAAATCCGCAGACGACTACTGGAGGCGAATACCGGTGGGGCGGTGGTGCGGGCGAGTAGCGACGGAACGTACGGCGCGGACGGCGGATGCGCCGCAAGCATGTGAACGATAAGGAAGGCGACGGGTGCCTGGGCGGGCTGATCGATGCTCACCGTATTGGCGGCATGCGAGCCGTACTGGCAATGGTCCGCGCACGGGGGAGGCGCCTGGGACGGCAAACCGTCGCCCATGCCTCCGCAGGGCGCGACGATGTGCACGGGAAAATCGCTTGGCGCCAGCGCAGCCTCGATCAGCGGGCAAGCATGGGCGAGCGTCGTCAGCTGGGCGAGAAACAAGCCCAGCAGCCCTACCCAGGCAGCGATGCGTCTCCTCGTACCCCGCATTCGAACAGTATAACCAGCGACCGACCGTTAGGGGTGGGCCCTGGCGCCGTCGAATCGTTGCCGGCTACCGCTCGGCGGCCCGGCGTAGCGCAAATCGTCAGGAATGCGAGGCAGGGCCGAAAGTGCGCTTCTCCCAGGCTACTTGCGGACGAACCTCATGGGTTGAAGCGCGCCTGCCCGGGACACGCGCGACAACTCCCGCCTTGCCCTCAGCAGGACTCGTGCTGCGGACGCGAGCAGGAGCACGGCAAGCACAATGGCCACCACTAAATCCGGCCATCCGGATCCAAACCACCACACGGCGCCTGCTGCGAGGATCACCGCCAGGTTCGATGCGATGTCGTTGCGCGAGCACTCGAACACCGAGCTCATGTTGACGTCGTCGCGACGATGTCTCCATAGCAGAGCCAGGCACGTGCCATTGGCGGCGAGCGCCAGCAACGCAAGGCCTCCCATCGCCTCGAAGATCGGTGTAGACGGTACGAACAGCCGATAGAGGATCTGCCCGACGACCGCCAGGGCGGCCACCGCGATGAGCGCACCCTTCAACAGGGCCACCTTGGCTTTTGCCCGATCGCTTCGCGCTACGACGTACAAGCTCAATCCATAGGTCAGCGCATCCCCGAGGTTGTCGAGGGAATCCGACAGGAGCGCGGTACTGGAGGCGGAGTAACCACCCGCAGCCTCCGCGACGAACATCACGGCATTGATAGCCAGGACGATCTTGAGCACGCCGGCTTGGCGCTGGCGCAGCTCGTCGACCGCGCAACTCTTGTCGTCACAGCAACTGGACATTGGCCAATCCGCGAGGCGTTTCCTGTGCACGAGTTCGCGTCGACATTGGCAAAAGATGGAGCTACCATTGAAAACCTCGTAGCAACTACAGAGTCAAGGCCATGCGAATAGGTCAGTTGGCCACGGCAACAGGTGTGGACGTCGAGACGATCCGCTACTACGAGCGGGAGGGATTACTCGATGCCCCCGCGCGGGAGTCCAACGGCTATCGGGCGTACAACGATCGCCATCGCCAACACCTCACCTTCATCCGGCACTGTCGCTCTCTGGATGTCGGGCTGTCGGATGTCCATACGCTGCTCGGGCTTTTGGACAATCCGAAACGGAGCTGCGCTGAGGCAGACGAGCTCATCGAAACGCAGATCGAGCGCATCCGCAGCCGTATCGCGGCCCTGCGCACTCTGGAGTCCGAGTTGGTTAGCCTTCGCGCCAGATGCAAGTCGACGAGGTCAGCGGCGACGTGCCAAATTCTCGCGGACTTGGCGAAACCGACTTGAATGTCGAAAAGGGGTGTCGAATGGACGCGCGACAGCACTGGGATCGTGTCTACCGCATGAAGTTGCCCACCGAGGT
>DATBIF010000248.1:0-7971 GCA_036557045.1 Steroidobacteraceae bacterium | reverse complement strand
ATACCGCGAACTCGCCGAAGCGATTTCGACATTCACGGCGCAGCTGCAACGCAAGCGTTCGCCGCCATCAGCGGGAGAAGTGGCCGTGACACTGGGTCGCTTTCAGAATCGGCTGGCAGCGGTCGAGGCCATCGACTTCTTCCAGGCCGATGGACGCGAGCAGGTCCACGCCTTGCTGCGCGCCCTCGATTCACGTTCGACTCCGGCCGCAGCGCCGCGGGAGGTCACTGCCATGTCTACCGTTCGACTCGAGGAGCTCAAGGGGCGTGTCTGGGTTACTCGCGCCAATGTGCATGTCGATCGCATGGCGAGCGCCTGGCTCATCCGTCGCTGGATCGACCCGCAGGCAAGGTTCAAGTTCGTGGGCGACCGGCACTACCGGCCCGGCGACAACGAGCTGCGCTTCGACATGTACGAGGCGGAATTCACGCACGACGCCAACCGCTGCACGTTCGAAGTGCTCGCCGCGCGGCTCGGACACAACGACGCAGCGCTCGAGGCCATCGGTGAAATCGTTCACGACCTCGATCTCAAGGACCAGAAGTTTGGCCGCGAAGCGGCGGCGGGCGTGCAGCAGCTGCTGGCCGGGATCGTCGCCTCAAACGCCAACGACGAGGCGCGTCTTGAGCGCGCCGGAGCATTGTTCGATGATCTGTACCGTTCCTTCCAGGCCCGCTAGCGCTTGTTCGACCCGGCACACCTGCTGCTGTTTCTAACCGCCACCCTGGCGCTCAACCTGGCGCCGGGACCGGACGTGCTCTATGTGCTGGCCAACAGCGCCCGGCACGGCATCCGCGGTGGCGTGTTCGCGGCCCTCGGGATTTCGGGCGGCATCGTGTTTCACACCTGCATCGCGGCGTTTGGCATCGCCGCGCTGCTGCTCGCGCATCGCTGGGCCTTCGATGCATTGCGCATGGCGGGCGCGCTCTATCTCATCTGGCTCGGCATCAGTGCCTGGCGCGGCGCGGGCCAGGCCGATTTGCCGGGTGCGGCCGATTCCAGTCTGAGCGGGATTTTTCGCAAGGGGCTGGTCACCAATGTGCTCAACCCCAAGGTGGCGCTCTTCTTCATGGCGTTCCTGCCGCAGTTCGCCGACCCGGCGCGCGGCAGCGTGACGCTGCAGGTGCTGATCTTCGGAGCGCTGTTTATCGTCTCGGGGACGCTCGTGAATCTGCTCTATGCCTGGGCCGGCGGTGCCTTGAGCACGGCGTTGCGCCGGGATGCGCGCTGGCAACGGCGCCTGAATCGCGTCTCGGGCGGCATCCTGATCGCGCTCGGTGGCCGCTTGCTCCTGACGCCGCGCCTCAGCTGAACCAGCGCTCCAGCTTCAGCTAGCGCCACTCGTTGCCGCCCTGGTCCTGGACTTGCGCGAACGCGTCACGACGTGACAGCCCGCTGAACGTGGAATCGCGCACATACAGCTTTGCACCCATCGCCGCTTCGACCGAGCCCAGGCCACCCTCGATGTAGCTATTGGTGATGTGCACGGTGGCGTCCTGCACGATGACGCCGGTGCCCGACGCGACGATGCGGCTGTTGGTCAGGTAGAGCTCGCAGCCGGCGCGCACAGTGACGCCATCGCCCTCGACATAGATCTTGCGATTGTCGAGGTGGATCATGCGGGCGCCCTCACAAATGATCGGATCAGCCTTGCGCAAGGCGGGATCGCCGCCGGGCGCCTCCGACGCCGTACCGGTCGCCGAAGACACGATGCTGACGCCCGGACCGCTGACCTTAACCTGTCCGTCCGTGCGCTCCACCGTGTAGTTCTTTCCCGCGACGACCGGCTCCTGCGCGACAGACTGTATCGGCGGGCGCGCGGCGGGCGCCGGTTCAGGCGGTGGCGGCGGCGGGGCGGAATCAGGTTCGGAAGATTCGCCATGCGGTTGGCTATCTGTCATGTGCTCGGCGGTCGCGTGCCCGGACACGCTCGGCGCGGAGGAGCGCGAAACGGGCGAAGTGAGCTGCGAAATCGGCGCGGCCGCCAGTTCACTCAGCTTCACCGCTTGCACCATGCCGGTCCGCTTGTCGCGAACGGTGAAGACGCCGGCGGGGACGTCCGTGGCAACGACTTCGATGTTGGGGTTGCGCTCCAGCGCAACCCGCGCCCACGCAAGCTCGGACATGCCCGGCGGGGACGCGACCTTGCCACTCTGATCGCAGGCAACGAGCAGCGTGAGGGTCGTACAGGCAAGCGCCAGCCGCACTGCGTTGCCGGCGATGCGATTCGGTCTGCGAGCGTCCATGGATCTGCGCTCCGTGATTTCTCTTTGCAGCTATCGTCACCCCGGCGCGAGTCGGAGTCCATCCCATTGACGGCTCTGCGGTTGACTTAGTGCGGCGGCGAGCGGTTTTTTTTGCGTTCAGGTTGCGCGTTGCGAATCGTGAGCGCGGCGATGAGCGCGCTGGCGAGCGCCAGGCCGCTCGCGATTAACATAACGAGACGAATCGCATCGGCGAATGCGCGCCCGATGACTGCGCGCCCCGCGTGCCGTTCCGCTTCGCTGAGAGACGCCGGCATTGTCGGAGTTACAAAGCCGCCGCGCGCGCCGTCGATGACGGGCGCCATTTCTCGCGGGATGGAGCCGCTCGCGAGCTCCTGATCCAGCGATCGGCCGAGCGCGCTCAATGCGACCGTGCCGAGCACGGCGATCATGAGCAGACTCGCCACCGACGCGACGGCATTGTTGATGCCGGATGCGATTCCGGTCTGGTGCTCGGGTACCGCGTTGATCACCGTCGTGGTGAGCGGGGTTACCGTGATCACCATGCCGAAGCCCAGGACGATCATCGGCAGGAGCACCGCGGAGTAGCGAGGGCTGCTGCTTGCGTATGCGAGCAACGCAAAGCCCAGGCCGACGAGTGCCGGGCCGATGATGAGCGGCCAACGCACGCCGATGTGATCGGCAAGCCTGCCGGACCTGCGCGACAGCACACCGAGGATCAGCGCGAACGGCAGGAAGGCCGCTCCCGCCGCGGTGGCGGAGAAGCCGTGCACCTGGATGAGCAGGAATGGAACAAAGAAGAATGCGCCCCCCAGTGCGCCGTAGAGCAGCAGCGTGACAAGGTTGATCCCACTGAAACTGACGGAGCGAAACAGGGCGAGCGGCATCATCGGCGCGTGGCTGTGGTGCTCGGCGATGACGAACACCACGAGCAATGCGGCGCCCGCGATCATGGAGCCAAGCACCCACGGATCGTGCCAGCCGACGACGGCCGCTTCGATCAGGCCGTAGACGAGTGCGCCCAGCCCGGCGAACACCAGCAGCGCGCCGCGCCAATCGATTCCAGGTGCTGCGTCCGGGTCGCGACTCTCGGGAAGGTGTCTGAGCCCGATCCAGAGTGCAATGACTGCGAGCAACGGGTTGATCAGGAAGATCGCACGCCACGAGGTATGGTCCACCAGCCACCCGCCAAGCAGGGGCCCGAGCCCGGCGGCGAGAGCCGAGGCCCCCGACCAGATGCCAATCGCCGCGCCACGTTCGGCTTCGTGGAATGCAGCGCCGATGATCGCCAGCGAACAGGGGATCAGGAATGCAGCGCCCACGCCCTGCACAGCGCGCGCCACGATCAGCACCTCAGCGTTCGGAGCGAGCCCGCAACCGAGCGATGCGAGCGCAAAGATGCCGACGCCCATGAGGAACATGCGCCGGCGCCCGAGCTGATCCCCGGCTGCGCCACCGACCAGGAGCAGCGCGGACATGCAGAGCGTGTACGCATTGACGACCCACTGCATCGCGGCAAGCGTGGTGCCGAGATCGGTCTGGATGCGGGGCAGGGCGACGTTGACAACGGACTCATCGACGAACGCCATGGTCGAGGCGAGAACCGCGGCCGTGAGCACCCAGCGCTGCTGGCGGCGGGCGCAGTCGATCACGCCTCGCGTGGCGCGGATCGCGGCCGCGCCACAGGGTTGAGAACCAGGGTTGCTCACTCGCCGGCTTCCTCAGGATCCGAATGCCCGCGCGCAATCCTTTCACAGCGCTCACGACCCTGCATGCACCTTCCGGACCCCACGGAACCGCTCCAGCCCCCGAGGGTCAACCCGCTTGCGGAACGTCTTGATCTCAGGCGAATCGGCACAAGATCGGCACTCACCATTCAGAACAGGACTCCCAGATGACTGGTCGTGACCCCCGCTCGTGGATGTGGGCCGAGGCGTTGAACCTGCTCGAGCAGGCCGACCGCCTGCACCGGCAGTTCTATAGCGCCGTGGGCCATCCCGATGTGCAGCCGCACTGGGAGCCGCCGGTGGACATCACCGAAACCCAGGGTGAGATCGTCGTCCTCGTAGCGCTTCCGGGGGTTCGCCCGGAACAGATCGATCTGCGTCTCGACGATAGCGGCGTGCTGGTGCGGGCCTCGCGCCATTCGAGCGCCTGCGGTCACGACGCCGCCATCCGCCGTCTCGAGATTCCGTACGGGTCTTTCGAGCGACGCATCGCCCTGAGCGGCGGTCGCTACGAGCTGGTCGAACAGGCCTGCGCCGATGGCATTCTGAAACTGCGCCTTCGCAAGCATTAGGACACCGTGCATGAGCGAAACCGAATCGAAGCCCACTGCCACATCGACCGTGTCGGATGACATGCTGATCATCCTGCCGGTGCGCAACATCGTGCTGTTTCCCGGCACGGTGCTGCCGATCGGCATGAATCGCGAGGCGTCGATCGCCGCCGCGCAGGAAGCCGTGCGCGCGGAGCGCAAGATCGGCGTGCTCCTGCAGCGCGACGCCGACAAGGATGACGTGACCCCCGACGATCTCCACCGCGTGGGCACGGTGGCGGGCGTGCTGCGCTACGTGACCGGCCAGGATGGCGCGCACCACCTGGTGTTGCAGGGCGAGCAGCGCTTCCGGGTTCTCGATTTTCAGCCCGGCCTGCCCTACCTGATGGCGCGCGTGGAGCTCCTGCCCGACAAGGCGGCTACGACGAACGAGATCGAGGCGCTGGTGCTCAACCTGAAGCGCCTCGCGGTCGAAGCCATCAACCTGCTGCCACGTGCACCCGCGGAACTTGCCAACGCCGTGCAGAGCATCGAGTCGCCGGCGGCGCTGGTCGACCTGGTGTCGAGCTTCCTCGACATCAAGGTCACGGAGCGCCAGCAGCTGCTCGAGACGCTTGATCTGAAAACTCGCCTGGAGCGCGTCACGCAGTTCGTTTCGCATCGCATCGAGGTCATGAAGCTGCAGCGCCAGATCGAGGAGCAGACGCGCGGCGCGATCGACGAGCGACAGCGCGAGATCCTCCTGCGCGAACAGATGAAGCAGATCCAGAAGGAGCTCGGCGAGGATGCCGGTCTCTCCGAGGAAATGAAAGCGCTGGCCGAATCGATCGACAAGGCGGGCATGCCGGAAGAGGCGCTGGAGCAGGCGAAGCAGGCGCTCAAGCGCCTCGAGCGCATGTCGGATGCGGGTCCCGAGTATTCCATGCTGCGCGCCTGGCTCGACTGGATGATCCAGCTGCCGTGGTCGAAGCTCGACGAGGAAGCGATCGACATCGCCAGGGCGCGCGCCGTGCTGGACGAGGACCACTACGGCCTCGACAAGATCAAGAAGCGCATCCTCGAGTTCCTGGCCGTGCGCAAGCTCAATCCGCAGGGCCGCAGCCCGATCCTGTGCTTCGTCGGACCGCCCGGTGTCGGCAAGACTTCGCTCGGACAGAGCATCGCGCGCGCGCTCGGCCTGAAATTCGTGCGCACCAGTCTCGGCGGCGTGCACGACGAGGCGGAGATTCGCGGTCATCGACGCACGTACATCGGTGCGCTGCCGGGCAACGTCATCCAGGCCTTGCGCAAGGCCGGGACGCGCAACCCCGTGCTGATGCTCGACGAGATCGACAAGGTCGGCGCCGGGATTCACGGCGACCCGTCATCGGCATTGCTCGAAGTGCTCGACCCGGAACAGAACAACACGTTCCGCGACAACTACCTCGGCGTGCCGTTCGACCTGTCGCGGGTGCTCTTCATCGCGACCGCGAACGTGCTCGATACGATTCCCGGGCCGCTGCGCGATCGCATGGAGCTGATCGAGCTCACCGGTTACACCGAGGACGAGAAAGTCGAGATCGCGAAGCGCTATCTGGTGAAGCGGCAGCTCGAGGCGAACGGTCTGAAGCCCGAGCAGGCGTCGATCACCGAGGAAGCCTTGCGCCGCATCGTGCGTGAGTACACGCGCGAGGCGGGCTGCCGGAACCTCGAGCGCGCGGTCGGCGCAGTGCTGCGCAATGTGGCGGTTCGCATCGCCGAGGGCGCCATCGAGCGTCGCACGGTCGAGCCCGACGAACTGCGCGCCATTCTCGGTGCGCCGCGCTTCGAGAGCGAGACTGCGATGCGCACCAGCGTCCCGGGCGTGGCGACGGGCCTCGCCTGGACGCCGGTCGGCGGCGACATCCTGTTCGTCGAGTCAACGCGCATTCCCGGCAACGGGCGGCTGATCCTGACGGGCCAGCTCGGCGACGTGATGCGCGAGAGCGCGCAGGCGGCGCTGTCGCTGGTGAAGTCGCGCTCCGAAGCGCTCGGCATCGACGCGCAGCTCTATAAGAAGAGTGACCTGCACATCCACGTGCCGGCGGGCGCCATCCCGAAGGACGGGCCGAGCGCCGGCGTTGCGATGTTCACGTCGATCGTCTCGCTCCTCACAGGCAAGACCGTCGCGAGCGATGTGGCGATGACGGGTGAGATCAGCCTGCGCGGGCTGGTGCTGCCGGTGGGGGGCATCAAGGAGAAGGTGATCGCCGCGCATCGGGCCGGGATTCGCACCGTGCTGCTGCCGGCGCGCAATCGCAATGACCTCGAGGATGTACCGGAGAGCGTGCGCAAGGCGATCAAGTTCGTCTTTTGCGAGCGCGTCGACGACGCCCTGCGCGCAGCACTGGGCATCACGACGCCAGTGGCGGAGCTGCGGCCTGCCGTCTGAGCCGCGGGCGCTGGTCTGGGATCTTCTGCGCTGTTGCCGGCCAGTGTGCGGTGGCGACGCCGCCTAGATCTCGTTTCGCCGTGCGAACCGGCTGATGTGATCGGCAGCGCGAAACGCGAGTGCCTGGATGGTCATGGTCGGCTGCCCGCGCCCGGAAGTGACGAGGCTGCTGCCGTCGCACAGGAACAGGTTCGGGACGTCGTGACAGCGATGGTGGCGATCGATCACTGAGGTCGCCGGGTCATCGCCCATGCGGCACGTTCCCAGCAGATGCATTGAAAAGTTCTGTTCGGTAACCGGTCCTCGCGTCACCTTGAGCGCGCCTGCGGCCTCGAGAATCTCGACCGATCGATCCAGCATGAAGCGCGCGGTGGCAAGATCATCCGGGTGGTCCTTGTACGTCACCCGGATCGCCGGCATGTTCCAGGCATCCTTGAGTTCGGGATCCAGACTGACACTGTTGGTCTCCACCGCAAGCGACGTCCCGTGCCCGGCGATGATCATGGAGCGCGGAAATTCCGCGAGCCGCGCCTTGTATGCAGCACCCCAGGACGGACCTTCGGTTGCGGTCCGCAGCGCCCAGATCGTCGGCTGTGGCCCCAGGCGCGCGTCCATCCCGCCGCCACCATAGAAACCCCGCTTCGGATCGGAGTCGTAGAAGTCGTGCAGGATGCGCGTGACCTGCACGCTCTTGTATTCGTTCAGTTCATGCTCGAATACACCGGCGGCGCGCGACGCGTAGTTGAACATCAGGTTCCTGCCGACCACGCCGCTCGAGTTCGCGACGCCCTGCGGGAACGCAGCGTTGGCAGACATCAGGAGCAGGCGCGGCGTCTCTGCACCGTTGGCGCTGACGATGACCGCGCGCGCCTTCTGAAAGTGCTCACGCCTCTCACGGTCGAAGTACGCGACGCCCGTGGCGCGTCCGCGCCTGTCGGTTTCGATGCGCGTCACGTAGCTCTCGGCGCGAACTTCGCAGTGACCGCTCTGCTCGGCCTCGGGGATCATCGTGTACAGCGTCGAGCCCTTGGCCTGCACTTCGCAGCCGAAGCCATGGC
>DATBIF010000247.1:0-5688 GCA_036557045.1 Steroidobacteraceae bacterium | reverse complement strand
TCTGCGGGCGAATCGGACGGCAGGCCAAACAGTTTCGCCCCCACTCCGAGGAGCTTGAGCCCATGACGCCGGCCGAAGTCCTGAGCCTGATGAAAGAGAAAGAAGTGAAGTTCGTGGATCTGCGCTTCACCGATACGCGCGGCAAGGAACAGCACGTAAGCGTGCCATCGCGCGTGGTTGATGAGGATTTCTTTACCGACGGGAAGATGTTCGACGGTTCCTCGATCGCGGGTTGGAAGGGCATCAACGAGTCCGACATGATCCTGATGCCCGATCCCGCGAGCGCAGTGATCGATCCGTTCTTTGAAGAGAGCACGTTGCTACTGCGCTGCGACGTCGTCGAGCCGACCACGATGCAAGGCTACGACCGCTGCCCGCGATCGCTGGCGAAGCGCGCCGAGGCCTACCTCAAGTCGACCGGCATTGCTGACGGCGCCCTGTTCGGCCCGGAAAACGAGTTCTTCATTTTCGACGCCGTGCGCATGGGCTCGAGCATGAGCGGCTGCTTCTACGAGATCGACTCGGTCGAAGCGGCGTGGAGTTCAGGCGAGCGCTATGAGGGCGATGCCGGTCGGAGCGGCAACATGGGTCATCGCCCGGGCGTGAAGGGCGGCTACTTCCCGGTGCCGCCGGTCGATTCACAACAGGACATCCGTTCGGCGATGTGCCTCGCGCTCGAAGAGCTCGGCCTCAAGGTCGAAGTCCATCACCACGAAGTGGCGACCGCCGGCCAAGGCGAGATCAACGTCTCCGCCAACACGCTCACGCGCAAGGCGGACGAAGTGCAGATTCTCAAGTACGCGCTGCAGAACGTTGCGCACAGTTACGGCAAGACGCTCACCTTCATGCCCAAGCCGATCGTTGGTGACAACGGCAACGGCATGCACGTGCACCAGTCGCTGCAGAAGGCGGGCAAGGCGCTGTTCGCCGGCGACAAGTACGGCGGCCTGTCGGAGCTCGCGCTCTACTACATCGGCGGCATCATCAAGCACGCCAAGGCGCTCAACGCGTTCACCAACTCGAGCACCAACAGCTACAAGCGCCTGGTGCCGGGATTCGAAGCGCCAGTGATGCTCGCCTATTCCGCGCGCAACCGTTCGGCCTCCATCCGCATTCCCTGGGTGGCGAATCCGAAGGGCCGGCGCATCGAAGTGCGCTTCCCGGATTCCACGGCGAATCCGTACCTCGCGTTCGCCTCGATGCTGATGGCGGGCATCGACGGCATCCAGAACCGCATCCATCCGGGCGAGGCTGCGGACAAGGATCTGTACGACCTCGAGCCGGAAGAGGCGAAGCACATTCCCGAGGTGTGCTACTCGCTCGAGCAGGCGCTGGAGTCGCTCGACCAGGATCGCGCCTTCCTGAAAGCGGGCGGGGTGTTCACCGATGACGTCATCGATGCCTACATCGGGCTGAAGATGCAGGAAGTGACGCGCGTGCGCATGACCACGCATCCGGTGGAACTGGAGCTCTATTACAGCGTTTAAGCACCTGCTTTCGCCTGGGAGTCGCCGGGTGCGATGCGGTGACGGTGATCAGTGTGATCACCGTCACCGAGTTCTCAGGTGGGTTTTTGTCTGCACCGGAAGTTAGGGCTATGCTCTGGCCCCATGCGTATCAGCCTCATCGCGATCGGTGTGTTGCTCGCCGCGAGCGCGTTCGCCACGACGTACAAGTGGGTGGACAGGAACGGCGTCACGCACTATTCGGATACTCCTGCACCCGGAGCGACCGTCGTCGACCTGCAGTCGGCGCAGACTTTCGAGGCCTCGACGACACCTGCGTCGACGAGCAGTACCCCGGCGAAGAACTCGGCGCCCGAGCAGTTCACGTACTCGAAGATCGATTTGTGGAAGCCGGAGAACGAAGAAACGTTCACCAATACCGGCAACGTTGTTACCGCGCGGCTGCGCATCGAGCCCGACCTGCGGCCGAGTCACACGGTCTGGATGTACCTCGATGGCAAGCGGGTCGACGGCCTGCCGGGCGCGGGCGACAGCTTCACGCTGCAGAATGTATTTCGCGGTACGCACACGCTGGTGGCGGTCGTGACCGACCAGAGTGGCAAGCAGATCGGCTCCAGCCAGTCGGTGACGTTCTACATGCACCAGGCGTCGATCCAGTCGCCGACCCGTCCTCGCCCGACGCCGCACTGATTCCCGGTTCGTTCTCCTTCCGGGTCGCGACGCGGTGACCGGCGTGGCGACCGAAACCCATCTGCTTCCGCTCCCCGCTGCGCCAGATCCGCAGGAGATTCTCGATGCGCTGAGCACCGGAGTGCTGATACTCGACGGCGACCTGCGGCTGCTCGGCGCCAATTCGGCGGCGGAAAATTTCCTCGGCGTGAGCTCGCATCACGGGCGTGGGCGGCTGCTGCGCGAGCTGGTGCGCGCGCCCGAGGAGTTGTGGCAGGTCCTGCGGCGCGCAGCGGCCAACGCCGAGAGCTGTGCGCAGCGCGAGGTGACGTTGCAGGCGGTCGCGGCCGCGGATGAGCGCGTCGCCGACGTCAGCGTGTCACCGCTCGATGGCGCGCGGCCCGCGGCACGATTGCTCGTCGAGCTCAGCGATGCCACGCAGCGCCAGCGCATCAGTCGCGAAACCGCGCTGCTCGCGCAATTGGGAGGAAGCCGCCTGATGGTTCGGCAGCTCGCTCACGAGATCAAGAACCCGCTCGGCGGCCTGCGCGGCGCGGCCCAGTTGCTGGAACGCCAGCTGCGTGACCAGGCGATGCGCGAATACACCGAGGTCATCATCAGCGAGGCGGATCGGCTCGCGGCGCTGGTCGATTCGATGCTGGGACCCGGCCGCGCGCCGCGCCGCGAGAGCCTCAACATCCATGAGCTGTGCGAGCACGTCTATCACCTGATGCGCAGCGAGGCGCACGCGAGCGTCCTCATCGAGCGCGACTACGATCCGAGCCTGCCGGGCATGGATCTCGATCGGCACCTGGTCATCCAGGCAATGCTGAATCTCGGACGCAATGCACTGCAGGCAGTCGGTTCGCGCGGGCGAATCCTGCTGCGCACCCGCGCGCTCACCAACCAGAGCATCGGCTCGGCGCGGCATCGGCTCGTGGCCAGCGTGCAGTTCGAGGACGACGGTCCCGGCGTGCCTCCGCACATCCGCGACACGTTGTTCTATCCGCTGGTGACCGGGCGCCCCGACGGTACCGGACTCGGACTGGCCGTCGCGCAGGACCTGGTGATCCGGCACGGCGGCCTGATCGAGTTCGAGAGTGCGCCGGGGCGCACGGTGTTCACGATCCTGTTGCCCATCGGGAATGAGAATGGCCACTAGACCCCTCAACGTCTGGCTGATCGACGATGACGCATCCATACGCTGGGTGCTGGAGCGCGCGCTCAGGCAGAGCGGCATGCTCGCCAAGAGCTTCGAGCAGGCGAACAGCGCTCTCGAAGCACTGCGCATCGAGGTGCCGGACGTGCTGATCACGGACATCCGCATGCCGGGCAGCAGCGGACTGGAGCTCCTGCGCGAGATCCACGAATCGCGGCCCAAGCTTCCGGTCATTGTCATGACGGCGCATTCGGACCTGGACAGCGCCGTCGCGGCGTACCGCGGCGGTGCGTTCGAGTACCTGCCCAAGCCATTCGATATCGATCACGCGCTCGACCTGGTGCGCCGCGCGGCACACCAGGGCTCGAGCGGCGCGGATTCGGATCCCGAGCCGCAGACCATCCCCGAGATCCTCGGCCAGGCACCCGCCATGCAGCAGGTGTTTCGCGCCATCGGGCGTCTGTCCCGCTCCAGCATGACGGTGCTGATCACCGGCGAATCCGGTACCGGCAAGGAGCTCGTGGCGCGCGCGCTGCATCGGCACAGCCCGCGCGCGGACCGGCCGTTCATCGCGCTCAATACATCGGCGTTCACCGCGGACCTGCTCGAGTCGGAGCTGTTCGGGCACGAACGCGGCGCATTCACCGGCGCCGACAGTCAGCGCCGCGGGCGCTTCGAGCAGGCCGACGGTGGAACGTTGTTTCTCGACGAGATCGGCGACATGTCTGCGGCGCTCCAGACCCGGCTGTTGCGCGTGCTGGCGGAGGGCGAGTTCTATCGCGTCGGCGGCCAGACCGCGGTCAAGGTGGACGTGCGCGTGATTGCCGCGACTCACCAGAATCTCGAAACACGCGTGGCGGGTGGCGCCTTCCGCGAGGATCTGCTGCATCGCCTCAACGTGATTCGCATCGAAGTCCCGCCGTTGCGCGCGCGGCGTGAGGACATTCCGGATCTGCTGCGGCACTACCTGGCGCAGGCGGCGCGCGAGCTCGGTGTAGAACCGAAGACCCTGACCGCGGCTGCGGAGCAACTGCTGCTCGCGAGCGACTGGCCGGGAAACGTGCGACAACTCGTCAACGCCTGTCGCCGGCTCACCGTGCTCGCGGCGGGTCGCGAGATCAAGGCAAGCGATGTTCCCACGGACCTTGGCGGCAACTCGCACGACGCCGGCGCCGCGAGCGACTGGACACAGCAACTCGCCAGCTGGGCCCAACGTCAGCTCGACGGAGGCTCGCAACGGCTGCTGGACTCGGCGCTGCCCGAGTTCGAGCGGGTGCTGATCCGCACGGCGCTGGCACGCTCCGGCGGCCGCCGCCAGGATGCCGCGAAACTCCTCGGCTGGGGCCGCAACACGCTCACGCGCAAGATGCGTGAGCTCAGCATGGATGAGTGAAGCGGACGGCATCCGCGTCGAGCAAGCCTCGCCCCGCCTTCAAGAAGCGCGCGAGCTGATCGCGGAGCTCGATGCGTATCTCACCTCGCTCTATCCGCCCGAGCGGAACTATCTTGTCGACGTCGAATCGCTGTGCGCTGCAGGCGTGACGTTCTTTCTCGCGCGCTGCGATGGCGTGACGGCGGGTTGCGGCGCGGTGCGCCGGCTGGATGAATCGAGCGCGGAAGTGAAACGCATGTACGTGAAGCCACAGTTGCGCGGGCGGGGGATCGGTCTGGCAATTCTTCGGGCTGTCGAGGCGCGTGCGCGCGAGCTTGGCGTGTCTCGACTCTTGCTGGAGACCGGCACCGCTCAGCCCGAGGCACTGGCCCTGTATGAGCGCCAGGGCTATCGGCGTCGCAGGGCGTACGGGGAGTATCGCGCGGAGTCGAGCAGCGTGTTCATGGAAAAGGCCGTGTAACGACGCTGCACGAACCGGCTCGCTGCGGCCGCGCCCGTTATAATCGGCTGTCCACCTCGCCTGGTCTGTCCAAATGGCTGATCTCGAGCAACTGCTGCAAACGCAATTTCTCGGCAACTCGGTCCTGCGTTGGGCTCTCGCGCTCCTCGCGCTGGTCGTGACTTTTGCGATCCTGCCGATCCTGCGCCGCTACATCAGCGCATTGCTCAGGAAGCGCCCCGCAAACGAGCAGCACACGGTTCTCGACGTCCTTTCGCTCCTGGCGCAGCACACGACGAGCTTCTTCCTGTGGACCGTCGTCATCTGGTCGGCGGACCTGTTGCTGGAGCTGCCGGCGCGCTTCGATCAGGCGATTCATTTCGCGATCACGATCGTGCTGTGGATACAGGTCGGCATCTGGGCCGCCACGGTGGCCGGGTACTTCATCGATCGCAGCCGTGCCACCTCGAAGGACCTCAGGCACACGGCATCGCTCACCATCGTGCATTTCGCCGTGCGGCTCGTGATCTGGAGCCTGGTGCTGCTGGTGGCGCTCGACAAC
>DATBIF010000246.1:0-4901 GCA_036557045.1 Steroidobacteraceae bacterium | reverse complement strand
CTTCGGGGAAGCCGGCGGTCGAGAGGGCGTGCCGCGATTTCTCGAGATCCGCGGCCGTCGGGAAATTCACTTCCACCGCGACGCCGCCGGTGAAGTCGATGCCGTAGTTCAGCCCCGGATGGATCAACGCCACGATCGCGGCGACGATCAGGGCCGCGGAAATCGCGTAGCAGAACTTCCGCGACGCCATGAAGCGGATGCGCGTGACCTTGTGGAAAAATTCCATCGCTTACCGTTTCCTCAGATGGACAGGCGCTCGATGCGCGCGCGCCCCCCATAGATCGCATTGATCAGCGCGCGGCTGCCGAGCAATGCCGTGAACAAGGTCGTGAGGATCCCGAGGCACAATGCCACGGCGAATCCCTTGATCGGGCCGGTGCCGAGTACGAACAGGACCACACCCGCGATCAGCGAGGTGATGTTCGAGTCGGCGATCGCCGAGAACGCCTTGTCGAACCCTGCGGAGATCGCCGCCAGCGGCGTATTGCCGTTGCGCAATTCCTCGCGGATACGCTCGTAGATCAGGATGTTGGCATCCACGGCCATCGCGACCGTGAGCACGATGCCCGCGATGCCGGGCAAGGTCAGCGCCGCCTGCAGCATCGTGAGGAGCGCCACCAGCAGCACGACGTTGAAGGTGAGCACCAGGTTCGCGATCCAGCCGAAGGCCTTGTAGTAGATCGCCATGAAGGCGAAGAGCAGCAGGCTCCCCACCAGCAACGCGTGCACGCCGCGATCGATGTTGTCCTGGCCGAGGCTCGGGCCCACAGCGCGCTCTTCGACCGCGTACAGCGGCGCGGCGAGCGATCCGGCGCGCAACAGCAGCGCCAGCGATCGCGCCTCGCCCATCTTCAGCCCGGTGATCTGGAAGCTGTTGGAGAACACACCGCGAATCGTGGCGGTATTGATGACGTGCTCCTCGGTCGAGTCGACCGGCACGCTCTGGCCATCACGGTTGACGTACTTGCGCACCTTCTCGATGAACACCACCGCCATCGGCCGGTTGAGATTCGCCTGTGTCGTCTTGAGCATCTCGGCCGCGCCACGCGCATCGAGGCGCACCGACACGGCCGGGCCCTCCTGCGGGTCGATGTGCGACTTGGCGTCGGTGAGCTGATCGCCCGTCACGATGACCTCGCGCTTCAGCAGCACCGGACGCTTGTCGTTCGTGTAGTAGAGCTTCGTGCCGAGCGGGGCGCTGCCGCGCCTGGCGGCCTCGTAAGGATCGTTGGAGGTATCGGCGAGGCGGAACTCGAGGGTGGCGGTCTTGCCGAGAATGTCCTTGACCTCGGCCGAGTTCTGCACGCCGGGCAGCTGCACGGCGATGCGGTCGAGACCCTGGCGCACCACGATCGGTTCGCTCACGCCGAGCTCGTTCACGCGATTGCGCAGCGTCGTGATGTTCTGCTGGATCGCGTAGTCCTGGCGCTCCTTGATCTGCTGCGGCGTCAGGCGCGTGATCAGCGTGGGGGTTCCGGTGCTGTCATCCACGCTGAAAGTCATGTCGCGGTTCGCCTTCGCCAGGGCGAGACGCGCCGCCTCGATATTGGCCGCATCGCGCAACACGATGCGCACCGCATTGGGATCGCGGTCCTGTGCGGTCGGCTGCCCGCCCTTGCCGGCTTCCACGCTCTGGTACGGAATGCGCTCATCACGCAGCGTGCGGCGGAAGTCCTGCTCGAGCCGGTCCAGCACCTGCTTGACGGCGCCCTCGACGTCGACCTGGTACAGCAGGTAGAGGCCGCCGCGCAGATCGAGGCCCAGGTTCATCGGCCGCATGCCGATGGCACGCAGCATCTTCGGCGTACGCGGTGCGCTCGTCAGCGCCACGATGTACGTCTCCGCGAGCGACTCGGAGATCAGATCACGCGCCTGCAGCTGCGCTGGAACGCCGCCGAAGCGCACCTGGAGCTTGCCGTCTTCCAGGTAGCTGTCGACGAAGGCGACCTGCTTGGTGCGCAGGAACTCCTCGACCGCGCGTTCCTGGGTGGGCGTGATCGACTCGTAGTTGCGGGCTGCGAGCTGCACCGCCGGATCGGTGCCGAACAGGTTCGGGATCGCGAACAAGATCCCGAGGATCAGGGCCACGAGGACCGTGATCGATTTCCAGCGCGGGAATTGCGACATCGTCCTGGGGTCCCTTACTCAGGCACTCTTGAAAGTGCCCTTCGGCATCAGACCGGACACCTGGCCCTTCTGGATCTTGAGGCGCACGCCATCGGCCACTTCGACGGTGATGAAATTCTCGCCGATCTCGGTGACCCGGCCGAGAATGCCGCCGCTGGTGACGACTTCATCGCCCGCGGCCAGCGCCGCCAGCATCGCGCGATGCTCCTTGGCGCGCTTGCTCTGCGGCCGGATCAGCATGAAATAGAAAATCGCGAAGAACAGACCCATCAGGACGATGAAGTTGATCATCCCCCCGGATTGTCCGGGCGCCGCGCCCTGGGCCCAGGCGCTCTCGATCAGGAAGTTCATGGTGCCACCTTCGACTCGTTGGCCGTCGTCTTGTTGCGACTGTCTGGCAAAAAGAGCGCGATATTATACAGAAGCGTCCTCGACCTGCTGCCGGGAGCGGAAAGCCTGTGCAAATTCCGTCAGCTGGCCCTGCTCGATGGCGGCGCGCAGATCTCCCATCAGGCGCAGATAGAAGAAGAGGTTGTGGATGGTGTTGAGGCGCGAAGCCAGGATCTCGCCCGCCTGGTCGAGGTGCCGCAGGTACGCGCGGCTGTAGCGGCTGCAGGTGTAGCAGCCGCACGTTTCGTCCAAGGGCCGCGTGTCCTCGCGATAGCCGCTGTTCCTGATGTTGACGACCCCGTTCGACGTGAAGAGATGCCCGTTGCGGGCATGACGCGTCGGCATCACGCAGTCGAAGAGGTCGATGCCACGCTCGACCGCCGCCACGATGTCCTCGGGACGTCCGACTCCCATCAGGTAGCGCGGTCGATCGACGGGCAGCAGCCGTGTCGTGTGTTCGAGCACGCCGCTGCGCTCCTCGGCCGTCTCCCCGACCGCCAGCCCGCCGACGGCATACCCTTCAAACCCGATTCGCAGCAATCCTTCCGCCGAAGCGGCGCGCAAGGCGTCGTGTACACCACCCTGCACGATTCCAAAGAGACTCCCCGGTGGGGCATCGGCGTAGTAGGCCGCCTTGCTGCGCGCCGCCCAGCGCAACGACAATTCCATCGAATCGCGCGCCTCGCGCTCGGTGGCGGGATACGGCGTGCACTCGTCGAACACCATGGCAATGTCCGACGCGAGCTCGCGCTGCACCCGCATCGAGAGTTCCGGGCTCAGGAACACGGGACTGCCGTCCACGGGCGAACGAAAGTGCACGCCGTCTTCGGTGAGCTTGCGCCGGCTCGCCAGACTGAAGACCTGGAATCCGCCCGAGTCCGTGAGAATCGGTCGGCGCCAGTTCATGAAGCCATGCAGACCGCCGTGGGCAGCGATGACCGTGGCACCGGGCCGCAGCATCAGATGAAACGTATTGCCAAGGATGATCTGCGCGCCGAGGGACTCGAGCTCCTCGGGCGTCATCGCCTTGACCGTCCCGTAGGTGCCGACCGGCATGAAAGCGGGCGTGTCGACCACACCGCGCTCGAACTCGAGCCGTCCACGGCGCGCGCCGGCATCCGTCGCGAGCACTGCAAACTTCATGCGCTGCCCAGCGCCTCGGCGCACGGCGTGAGAAACATCGCATCGCCGTAACTGAAGAAGCGATAGCGCGCCCTGACTGCGTGCGCATACGCCGCCATCACGTGCGCGAACCCGCCGAATGCGCTCACCAGCATGAGCAGTGTCGACTCCGGCAGGTGAAAGTTGGTGAGCAGACGGTCGACCGCGCGAAAGCGATAGCCCGGCCGAATGAAGAGCTCGGTCTCGCCGCTGTATGGCGCGAGAGTACCACTGCTCGCTGCAGTCTCGAGGCTGCGCACCACCGTCGTACCGACCGCGACGATGTGTCCGCCGCGCGCACGCGTTGCGTTGATGGCGTCGCAGGTTCGCGCCGTCACCTGCACCCGCTCGGGGTGCATGCGATGCTCGTCGAGGTCCTCGACGCGCATCGGCTGAAAGGTTCCTGCGCCCACGTGCAACGTGATCAGTTCGCGCGCCACACCGGCGGCGTCGAGCTGACCGATCAGCGCCGCATCGAAGTGCAGTCCTGCGGTGGGCGCGGCAACGGCGCCGCCGATCTGCGCGAAGATCGTCTGGTAACGCTCGCGGTCGATCGCCGCCGGGTGGTGCTCGATGTATGGCGGCAGCGGCACTTCACCGTACTGATCGAGAAAAGCCAGTATCGGCGCGCTGAACTCGAGCTCCACGAACCCGCCTTGCTGGCCGATGACCCGGGCATGTTGCCGACCGGGTAATCCGAGTGTCGTGCCCGCGCGCACAGCCTTGCTGGCGCGCGCCTGGAACAGCCCGCGATGCTGGTCGAGCACGCGCTCGAGCAGGAGCTCGACGCGGCCGCCACTCGGCTTGCGCGCGAACACCCGGGCGTTGAGCACGCGCGTGTCGTTGAAGACCAGCAGGTCGCCCGCCCGCAGCAGCCGC
Organism: Steroidobacteraceae bacterium; assembly: GCA_036557045.1. Lineage (GTDB taxonomy): Bacteria > Pseudomonadota > Gammaproteobacteria > Steroidobacterales > Steroidobacteraceae > DATBVX01. Next base: position 344 of record DATBIF010000246.1, on the reverse strand, counting down.
GGCAAGTCGCGAAAGCGCAGGTCCTGCAACTCTCCGCTCATGCCGTCGAGCGCGAGCAAGCGGCTCGCGCTGCGCTCCGGGGTCGGCGTCTGCGCGATCAGCTCAGCGGGAAGCTCGTAGTGAAAATCGCTGCGGCGCATGCGCCGCGGATGGTAGCAAAGAGCAGTCCGACAGGGTCGCCGCGCGGACCGCTCCTTGCTCCGTCAAGTCGGCCCGTCACCGTCGGCGTCAGGCGCTACGACCACGCCCTTGAACTGCTTGATGGCGGGTGCCGCCGGCTCGGCGTCGTAGTACACGGCGCCCGCGCCTCGCGGGCCTGTCATTGGGCCGCGCTCCGGTACCGT
>DATBIF010000245.1:0-3207 GCA_036557045.1 Steroidobacteraceae bacterium | reverse complement strand
TTACACGCTGCTGCGATGGCTGCTGGTCGACCTCGACCTTGCGTGGACCCGCCCGCGCTTCACCGACAGCGACCCCGCCGGCAACCGGATACCAGACTCGCTGCAAGCCACGGCCGCGGGCGGGGTGACGGTACATGACCTCGGACCCTGGACGGTGAGCCTGTTCGGGCGCTACTTCGGTCCGCGCAATCTGATCGAGGATGGCAGCGTCAAGTCCAATTCGACGACGCTGTTCAATGCGCAGGCGAGCTATGCCGTGAGCCCGCGGTTGTCGCTCAGGCTCGACGTGTTCAATCTCCTCGACCGCAAAGCGGACGACATCACGTACTACTACGCGTCGCGCCTGCCCGGCGAGCCTGCGGACGGCGTGAACGATCTGCACTTCCATCCCGTCGAAAGCCGGTCCGTGCGGCTGGCGGCGCTGTACCGATTCTGATATTCCTCGGGACGCTGCGCCACACATCACCTACTGCTATGCGTGCTGATGCGCGACGCCCCGCCACGGCTGTATGCAGTCGTAGCGGTCTTGTCCGGATTCTCGCTCAGCCCCGACACGCGAGGCGCTCGCGGCGTACCTGGCACCTGCCGAGCAGTGGATGGACCCCTGCGCCAGCTTACGCTCCCGCCGGAGCCGCGATCCCCGAAGAAAGCGAGGCTGAGTGCGTCCGTGGAGCAAACCAGCGTGGGCGCACCGTACGCGGCTGCCTCGGCCGTCATACGCAGCCAGTGTGGCAAGACCACGCATTTCGAGCGTTACCACATGGAATGGAATGCTGCGATGGGCGCCTTAGGGAACCGCGGTTCACCGGACCAGCAGGACACGAGCGTCATGGAGCGGGGCAAAGCTCTGCATGACATTGCAGCGAAACTGACGAAGGCCTGATGCGGCTCTCGCACAAGAGCGTACTCAGTCTCGGACAGTTCCGATCCCGCCAATTCGCTCTCCCGTACCCGGTCGCAGCAATCGGCAGTCGGAACATGCGTGCGCCGCTTTCGGCGGACACCGGCATGCGGCACGGCATGCAAGCGACGGGTATACTCATCCACTCGGCCGATGGCGCCAGCGCGCCATTGCGCCAGTATGACCGCCATGCCGCGCCGTCTTGTTGCCGTGCTGTTGTACGTGCTGCTTCTGTGCATGCAGCATGAGCTCGCTCGGCACCCGCTCGATCACTTGCGTGCGGAGCTGGCCAACGCGCACGCGCAAGGCTGGCACGTCGACGTCGTCGCGCCATGCGAAGAGTGCCTGCTGCTCGCCGGCGGGGCCCATGCCGTCGCAGCCGAACCTTCGTCCTTACAGGCGGCGCACGTCACGGTTTGGCGGCTCGAAACCGCTCCACACGTTGTCGCACGCGCGGCAACGCGCCACTACTCCGCCCGCGCACCGCCTTCTTTCGCGTAGTCGCTCGAGCCCCGTGCCGCTCCCACTGCGCGGCACGGCCCGTCCACGACGTGAAGGAGCATCGGCGTGTTCAAGCGCACCCTCGTGCCGGCCGCATTCGCGGTGGCGGCACTCGTTTCACCACCGGCGGCACTCGCCGCGACCGACAGCGAGCTTGCGGAAATCCGCGAGCAGATGCGGCAACTCAAGGAAAGCTATGAGGCGCGGTTGAACGCCCTCGAGGCCCGGTTGCGCGAGGCTGAGGCGAATGCCGCCCGCGCTGCTGCGGCCGCCAACGCGGCCCCACCTGCGTCGACGGCCGCTGCGGTGCCGCCGTTGCCAGCGCCAAACGGTGCGCCACCCCCCGCGAGTGGCATCGCCGCTTTCAATCCCGCCATCTCGGCGGTTTTGCAGGGCCGGTACGCCAACTTGTCCCAGGATCCCGATCGTTATGCGATCGCCGGCTTTCAACAGGCGCCGGACGTCGGTCCTGGCAAGCGTGGCCTGTCGCTATCCGAGTCGGAGCTTGCGATCAGCGCCAACGTCGACGACAAGTTCGCCGCCAATCTCATTGTCTCGCTCTCACCCGAGAACACCGTCGAGGTCGAGGAAGCATACGGCTTCATGCCGTCACTGCCCAACGGACTGGTGCCGAAATTCGGACGGTTCTTTTCCGGGATCGGCTACCTCAACGAGCAGCATCAGCATGTTTGGGACTTCATCGATGCGCCGCTCGCGTATCAGGCGTTCCTCGGCGGCCAGCTCGCCCAGGACGGCGCGCAGGTGAAATGGGTCGCGCCCACCGAGACGTTCGTCGAGCTGGGCGCCGAGATCGGCAACGGTGTCAACTTTCCGGGCAACGACCGCGATCGCAACGGCGCCGGCTCGGCCTCGATCTTCGCGCACGTGGGCGGCGACGTCGGCGCGAGCAACAGCTGGCGCGCAGGTCTCTCGTATCTCACGGCTCGGCCGCGCGGCCGGCTGTCTACGCAGCTCGACACCGCGGGCAATCTGGCCGACGTCGCGTTCAGCGGCAGCTCGCACCTCGCGATCGCCGATTTCGTCTGGAAATACGCGCCCAACGGCAATGCGCAGCAGACGAACTTCAAGGTGCAGGGCGAGTACTTCCAGCGCCGCGAGCACGGCGATCTGACCTACGACCCGAACTTCGCGCTCGGCGCCGCCAACCGCGATGCCTATTCCGCCAGCCAGAGCGGCTGGTACCTCCAGGGCGTCTGGCAGTTCATGCCGCTGTGGCGCGTGGGTGCACGTTACGACCGTCTGAATCCAGGGCATCCGAATTACGGCACCAATGCGGATCTGCTGGACATCGGGTTCCATCCGGATCGTGTCACGGCGATGGTCGATTACACGCCGTCGGAGTTCAGCCGCTTTCGCATCCAGTACGCGAACGATCGCACGCGCCCTGGCGTGACCGACCACGAGTTCTTCCTTCAATACATCCTCACGCTGGGCGCACACGGCGCCCATCGCTTCTGAACGGACATCGCCATGAAGACACGCTGGCTCATCACCCTCGCATTCGCGGCGCTCGCCGCTTCGGCAACTGCGCGCGCTGACCTCAACGTCCTGGCGACGGTCCCCGAATGGGGCGCGCTCGTCACCGAGCTCGGCGGCGACAAGGTGAAGGTGTACACCGCCACCAACGCGCTGCAGGATCCCCATCACGTCGAAGCCAAGCCGAGCCTGATCGCGCGCGCACGCACGGCGGACTTGATCGTCGCGACGGGCGCCGAACTCGAGATTGGATGGGTGCCGCTGGTCGTTCAGCAGGCGGGCAATCCCAAGGTTCGGCCGGGGCAGCC
>DATBIF010000244.1:0-5133 GCA_036557045.1 Steroidobacteraceae bacterium | reverse complement strand
CGGCTCGAGGCGCGCGGCGAGATTCGCGGCGGCCGGTTCGTGGGTGGATTTTCCGGAGAGCAGTACGCGCTGCCGGAAGCGATCGGATTGCTCCGATCCACGCGCAAGGAGCAGGGCGAAGGCGAGCTGATCGCCGTCAGTGGCGCCGATCCACTGAACCTCGTCGGTATTCTCACGCCCGATGACGCCGTCCCCGCGATCGCAAACAATCGCATTCTCTATCGCGACGGTGTACCGATCGTGGTGAAAGAAGCAGAAGGGAAGGAGCGGTTCCTGGTAGACGTCCCCGCCGAGGAGCGCGACATGCTGCGCGGTGCGCTGCTGCGTCGCCGGCCAGCGCCGCTCGTGCGCACCTACATGGGCAAGAGTAAGGCCGCGGGCTAAGCCTTCAGCTTTTCCAGGTATTTGCTGCGCAGCTTGGCGACTTTGGGCGCGATCACAGCGCGGCAATAAGCCTGGTTGGGATTCCTTCTGTAGTACTCCCGGTGATACTCCTCGGCGGGATAGAACGCCTTCAGCGGCTCGACCTTTGTCACGATCGGGTCATCGAACACGTGTTCGGCCTCGAGCTCGCGAATGACGTCCTCGGCCGTGCGGCGTTGCGCTTCGTCATGATAGAAGATCGCTGACCGGTACTGTGTGCCCACGTCGCCACCCTGCCGGTCGAGCGTCGTTGGGTCGTGGATGGCGAAGAAGACATGCAACAAGTCACTGAACGAGATTTGATCCGGGTCGAACGTGATCTGGGTGACTTCGGCGTGTCCCGTCGTGCCGGTGCACACCGCCTGATAACTGGGATTGGGAACGTGCCCCCCCGAGTAGCCCGACATGACTTTCGTAACGCCGCGCAGCTGCTCGAACACCGCTTCGAGGCACCAGAAGCAGCCGCCGGCCAGAGTCGCGACTTGCGTTGTCATGCCTTCATTCTCGCCGGGCTGTCAAGCGGAGCGAATCCGCCAGACGTTGCAGGAATGGCGCAAAGTCCACGCCCTGCGCCTCGAGCTCGCGATAGTGAGTCAACCCAACCTGGATCGCCGCGGCGCTCCGGGCCGTGTCACGTTTGGCATTCCAGACCATGCCTTCCACCAGCTCGGCGTAGACACGCACAGCGGGGGTAGCGCCGTTTGCAGAGTCGAGCGCGGCGTTGAGGAGCGTCAGCGCACTGTCGGGGCGGCCGCGGGAGAGCTGTGCGCGCGCACCGTCGATGAGCTGCACTGGATTCCTGGGTGACGTCGGCGAGATCTTCAGGTGAAAGGCGACGATACTGCGCACAGGCTTGCCGGCGATCCGCGCCGGGCGGAACTGGGATGCGCCCATCATCTGCATGAGAGGCAGGATGAGCGCCGAATCGGGTGTCGCCAGGACCTGAACGTCGCTCTCGTTCACTCGTCCGAGCGTGTCAACGATCATCCGCACCACAATGTCGCCGGTGACGCGCCGGCGTCCGAGCTCCGGCGGATAACTCAGGGTCGGACCGGATAGCCTGCGGGCGGGTTGATCGAGATCGGCGTCGTGGTACACTCGCGTCCCGCGCAGCTCTTGATCGAACATCGCCGCCAATCCCGGCGAGATCGAATCAAGTCCGCGCGCGCCCCCGCCCGGATCGGGATACAGCGCGAGCGCGCGCCGGAAATTCAGGCGGGCAAGTTGCGGGTGTCCCTGCTGGTACTCCAGGACGCCGCGCCAGAGATATGCCCAGGAGCTGTCCATGATGTACGGGGCGAGCTCGAGGGCGTCGGTCAGCTCACCGTCGGCGCGGTCCCATTGCTGCGCAGCGATGTGCGCGCGAGCGGCGGAGAGCAGCTCGGCGCTCCGGCTCTGGGCCGCCACCGTGCACGGTAGAAACGCGATCAACCATCCCAATCGCACGAACACGTCTGGCTCTCGGCCTGCTATGCGATCAATGCGTCATGAGAAAACGCGCGACCACCTGGTTGTAGTAGGCGGCATTGCCGGTTTGCGGTGGATGCCCCACGCCCGGAATCACTACCGTCGTGTCGCTCTGCAGGCAACGGGCGAGCGCGTCGCTGATGAGCTGGAAGGCGCGCGGACTGTTTTCGCCACGAACGATGAGCACCGGTGTCATGATGCGGCCCAGCTCGTCACATGAAATCGGTGGGAGATACTCGGGGCGCTCGGCGAGTAATTCACGGCGCATCTCAAACGAATGCGCCAGTATGTTGGCACGCGTTGCCGCCGGCAACCTCTCGAACGTGCCGCGCCGCCCTGAGACCGCGTCCACATAGTAGCGCACGCCGGTGACCGAGTCGCCGCGGGAGAACGCGGCGCGCGCGGGATCGAGCCCGTTGGTATAGAAGAACCGGCGCGCCGAATCGCCGGCTGCGGATCCGGTGAGCAGAGGAAAGATCGGCGGCTCCGCCAGGACGAGCGAACGCACGAGCTGGGGGTGATCGCGGACCAGCTGCAGGGCAGTGTAAGCGCCGTAGTCAGAGCCGACGATGTGGGCTGGCGCGATATCGAGCGTCAGCAGCAGCGCGGCGAGATCCTCCGCGTGGAGCTTGGGCGAGTATGCTTGGTTGTCCTCGACGCGAGGGTTCGGCGGGTGGTAGCGCCGGCTGTAAACGAGCACACGAAAGTATTGTGCGAAGGCGTTTTCCTGCCGCGCCCACGAGCGCAAATCCCCGAGACTGCCATGGACAAAGACGACCGGCGCGCCGCTGTCACCGCTGAGCCGGTACGCGAGCCGGGTACCGTTGACGTCGGTGATGTTGGCCGGCAGCGCCGCGGACACTGGCTCCGGGGCTGGTGGCCCGGCGGGCGCTGGCGCCGTCTCAGGGGCGGGGTTACCACCGCAGGCGGCGAAAATCAGGCAGCTGGCGACGATTCGCATGGGCTACAGGATGGGAAACCAGTCGCGGAAACGCCACTAGCTGACCAGCCACGCCCCTGCGGCAGCCACTTTTTGCTCTGCTCGCCAGCGATCTACCGTCTCACCCAGCGCCGTGACTTTGCGTTTCGCAACAGCCGGCGACGACCGGAGGGATTCGCCCAGCTGGTCATAGACGTCGCGCTCGAGCACGACTCGCACGCTGAGACCACAACGCTCGAGACCATCCACAAGCACGGCCCGGAACAACTGTCCCTCGGACGCGTGCGCGCGCATGTGCTGATTCGCGATACTGGCGGGGTCGGTGAGCGACGCGACCACAACGGCGGCGGTGCGAATGCGATGTTGTTTGCGATACTCGTCGATCAGTCTGGCGATCGCTCGACGCGAAAAGCGCTCGATGCCGCGCACGAGTCGATCAACGTTGGCCGCGTTGGTTTGCGCAGTGCCAAGGCCGGCGTGATACGGTTGGCGCGAGTGCGGGACGTCGGGATCGGCGATCACGAGGACGCGGCTATCTATCAGCCGGGGTACTGTACGTGAGTTCGTGAGCAGAACCGAAGCTGCCCAGCCCGATTTCACTCGAAACCCCAGGCTCATCCCCAGTCTTTCGAATCGGGCGCTACCCGACGCATGGCGCGGAGAAATGAAAATGCCTGCGGCACAGGACGGGCTTGTTCTGACTTCTTGATGTCGGTTTGCAGTCCCAACACCTCCTCAGCCAGAACATTCACGGTTCCGTCATCCTTGGCGAGTTTGCCGCGGACCAACACGAAGGGTTCGCCGCGAATCGCGGCGCGATAGCGGTCGTAGACCTCGGTTCGCACGATCACGTTGGTCATGCCGGTCTCGTCCTCGACCAGGAGAAAGACTGTCCCCTTGGCGGTCTCTGGTCGCTGCCTTGCGACCACGAGCCCGGCTACCTGGCATTTGACACCCGCCTTCAGGTTTTCCAAGTCTCGATTGAGTGTGAGGCCAGGAGGTAAAGCATTGCGTACCAACGACAAAGGATGCCCGCTTGCCGAAAAGCCGAGCGTGGCGTACTCGGCCAGAAGGCGCTCGTGTGCGGCGAGTCCACGGAAGGGCAGCTGCTCGTGAGGGTGATTGAGGGCGAGCTCGAGCTGCCGGCGGCCGCGCCCGTCGCCCGATTGTGAGGCTTTGGGAGGTAGCCAGAGACCTACCTGCCACAGCAGCTCGCGCCGCGTCAAGCCGAAGCTGTCGCAGCCGCCGACCCACATGAGCGCTTCGATCGCTGTGCGCTTGAGCTTGGATGGCGCACGGCGAATGAAATCGCCGACGCTCTTGAAGGGGCCGTGCTGCTCGCGCTCTTCGACAGTTGCGGTTGCGGTCTCTTCGCTCCAATGACGAATGAAGCCGAAACCAATTCGAACTGCGGTTTCCTCGACTGTACACCATACGTCACTCACATTGATTTCCGGCAGACGCATCTCAATCCCGTTGCGCATTGCGTCGCGGCCGAGCGCGTCGAGTGAGTAGAAGCCCATGGGTTGGTTATTGAAGAGCGCGACGTAGTACTCGACCGGGTGATAGTGCCGGAGCCATGCCGATTGATAGGCGAGTAGTCCAAACGCCGCGGCGTGCGACTTCGGAAACCCGAATTCACTGAACGCGGTCACTTGTGCGAAGACTTTTTCGGCGGTGGCTTCGGGCACACCGCGCGCAAGGGCGCCGGCGCGGAATTCCTCCCAGAAACCGGCGATCAGGTCGTGCGAGCGGCGGCGGCTCATCGCACGGCGCAGCGCTTCGGACTGTCCCGTCGTGAATCCCGCGAGTGCCTGGCACACCTGCAGCACCTGATCCTGGTAGAGAATCACGCCGAGCGTTTCGGCGAGGCATTCGCGCAGCAGCGGGTGATCGACGGGCGGCTCGTACGGCTGGCCGGCGGCGTGGGCACGGCGCTGCTCTTCGCGGCGGCGCACGTACGGGTTCACCGCGCCGCCGACGATTGGGCCGGGCCGCACGATCGCGACTTCGACCGCGAGGTCCTCGAGGTTGCGCGGGCGGCTGCGGCGGATCATCTGGATCTGCGCGCGGCTCTCGATCTGAAACAGCCCAATCGTGTCGCCGGCGCAGATGCGATCGTAGATCGCGGGATCTTCGAAATCGATGCGCGAGAGATCGGGCGGCGTGCCGGTACGGCGCGCGATCAGCTCCACGCACTCCTCCACGAGCGACAGCATGCCGAGTGCGAGAAAATCGATCTTGATGAAGCGCGCGTCGTCGCAGGAATCCTTGTCCCACTGGCAGACAACTCGGGTCTCCAT
>DATBIF010000243.1:0-7016 GCA_036557045.1 Steroidobacteraceae bacterium | reverse complement strand
GAATGCGCGCTGCGGCATCGAGGTGCGAGCGCGTCGACCGCAATGACACCCACACGACCACGACGATCATGAAGGCGGAGACAATCATGTCGCCGATGAAGAGAACCCAGGTCATGGCTGCGCTACTCCCGCCCCGGCGCGTCCCAGGGACTGCAGATACGCAATGACTGCATCAAGCTCCGTCCGCCCCGCGAGTGCTGCCGGCGCTTCGGCAATGTCTTGAGTCGAGTAAGGGTGACCGAGCACAGCGAGCGCGCGCATGCGAGCCTGGATGGTGCTGGCGTCTGCAGGTTCGTCGGCGAGCCTCGCGTAAGACGGCATGATCGATCGTGGCACGACCGAGCGCGGATCAATGAGGTGCAACTTGTGCCACGTATCGCTATAGCGGCCGCCGATCCGCTGCAGGTCCGGACCTGTGCGCTTCGACCCCCAGAGGAACGGCCGGTCGTACGCGAACTCTTCTGCCCGTGAGTACGGACCGTAACGGCGTACTTCGGCGAGCAACGGGCGGATCTGCTGCGTATGACAGGTACTGCACGATTCGCGGATATAGATGTCGCGCCCTTCGAGCTCGAGGGCTGTGTAAGGCTTGAGACCCGGGGCGGCGTGCGCGTGCTGGGTGGCGATCGGCAGGAGCTGGACCATGCCGCCGATCGAGGACACCACCAGAATGCCAAAGATGAGGAGTCCTGCATTGCGTTCCAGGCGCCGATGCAGCGATAGCCATCTCATGCGGTGGCTCCTGCAGGCACCGTGACTGTCACGGTGCTGCGCTTCGCGAAGGTCTGCGTGAGATTCCAGAACATGAGGACGGCGCCCCACAGGAACAGCAGGCCCGCGACCAGGCGCAGCATGTAATAAGGATGCATCGCCGCCATCACATCGTTGAAGCTGAAGCGCACCTCGCCAAGACTGTCGAGTGAGAGCCACAGCACGCCCTGCGAGATGCCGGCGCCCCACATCGAGAGCACGTAGAGCATCACGCCCGCGAGCGCCAGCCAGAAATGCCGGTTCGCGAGCTGCACACTGTAGAGCGGCGCGCCGGCGAGGCGTGGCACCAGGTAGTAGAACGTGCCGAAGGTGATCAGCGCATTCCAGCCGAGCGCGCCGGAGTGCACGTGCCCGATCGTCCACTCGGTGAAGTGGCTGAAGACGTTGACGCTGCGGATCGCCAGCATCGGGCCTTCAAACGTCGCGAGCCCGTAGAACGCCAGCGCCAGCACGATGAACTTGAGCGCGGGATCGGTGCGCAGCTTCTGCGCCGCGCCGCTCACCGTCATGATGCCGTTCACCATCGTCGCCCAGGACGGCGCGAGCAGGATCAGGCTCATCACCATGCCGAGCGATTGCACCCATGCCGGTATTGCGTGGTAGTGCAGATGATGCGGGCCCGCCCAGATATACGTGTAGACGAAGGCCCAGAACGCGACGATCGAGAGCCGGTAGCTCCAGATCGGCTGCTCGGCCTGCTTCGGCAGGAAGTAATAAAGCATGCCGAGGAAGCCGCCGGTCAGGAGGAAGCCGACCGCGTTGTGGCCGTACCACCATTGCACGACCGCATCCTGCGCGCCGGAGAACAGCGAGTACGACTTGCCGAGAGTCGCGGGCAGCTCGAGGCTGTTCACGATGTGCAGCATCGCGACGACGATGATGAGCGCGCCGTAGAACCAGTTCGAGATGTAGATCGCGTCCACCCGCCGGATCGCGATCGTGCCGAAGAACACGACCGCGAACGCCACCCACGCGAGCGCGATCGCGATGTCGAACGGCCATTCGAGCTCGGCGTATTCCTTGCCCGCGTTCCAGCCGGCGAGGATCGAGATGCCGCCGAGGAGGATCGCCACCTGCCACGCCCAGAAGATTGCCCAGGCGAGCTTCGGTGCGAACAGGCGCACGTGCGAGGTCCGCTGCACGGTGTAGAAGGCCGTGCCCATCAGCGCCGAGACGCCGAATCCGAACAGCACGAGCGTCGTATGCAGCGTGCGCAGGCGTCCAAACGACAGTCCTGCCGCGCCGAAGTCGATCGTCGGCCAGACCAGTTCCGCCGCGACGTAAACCCCGGCCGTCATCCCCAGCAGCGCCCACGCCACCGAGGCGAAGGTGAATGCGGTAACGACGCGGTCCTCGTAATTCATCGTCGCGCTTTTCATCATCAGGCTCCGATTCGCGGTCCGAGGCCGCTGCCCCACAGCGCCACCGTGATGCCGAACAGGCTCACCAGCGCGACCAGCAGATAAGCAATGAGCGCGGAGGCCATCAGCATGCCGCGATTCGGCCCGGTCTCCAGGACCACCGGCAATCCCCGGTACAGCAGGAACATGGACCAGATCAGCGCCGGGACGAGCACGAGTACGTTGATGAAGGCATTCGGATAGAGATGCACGATGCTGCCGACCGCGAGCGGCGCGCCGACGATCGCAAGGAGCGCGAAACAGCGTCCCAGCGACTGGCTCGCGTCATAGGTGGACGCCATCCAGCGGGCGACTACGCCCCCGCTTACGAACCCGAACAGCAATATCGCGTAATAGAGGACGCAGATCGTGAGGACGCTGCGCGGCGGCAGGAAGACCGGCTCGACGCCGAGCCGCCAGCCGAATTTCAGCGTCCCGACATAAGCAAAAAGGGGCGGCAGGAGCCCCAGCCAGAGGGCGAACCGGAAGAACACGCGTGTCGCCGGGGGCGACTCGCGCGCCACGGCCTGGAACACCGCGGTGGGCGAAAACAGGATCTTGCCCAGGTCCAGGATCGAGAATCGCGCAGGCATCCCTTGCAGCCCCCTTCACGTTACTCTAGCAACGCCGCCCGTCCGGCAACCATGCGTAAAAACCGCAGTTCAGATGCCGGCATACCACTCGTAGCCGCGGTCCTCCCAGTAGCCGCCCTTGCCGCCGTGGATTTGCGCGAAGCTCTGCACCGCCTCTATGCGCATGACGTACTTCGCCATCTTGTAGCCGAGCTGGCGCTCGATGCGCACGCGCAGCGGCGCGCCGTTCTTGATCGGCAACACCTCGTCGTTCAGTTCGTACGCCAGGATCGTCTGCGGGTGCAGCGCGTCTTCCAGGTCGATGCTCTCGTAGTACTTGTCGGGACTCCCCCACATCGGGTCCGCGCAGTGGAAGACGATATAGCGGGCTTCGGGCTGCAAGCGGACGAGCGCCAGTACGTGGCTGAGCTGCACGCCGGTCCACTTGCCGATCGCGCTCCATCCCTCGACGCAATCGTGGCGCGTGATCTGCGTGCGACTCGGCATGGCACGCAGCTCGGCCAGCGTGAACTCTGCCGGAGACTGCACCAGCCCATCGACCCAAAGCTTCCAATCCTGGAAGCCGCGCGCGGCCAGGGCCTGGTATTCGCTGTCCTCGGGGTTCGCCGTTCCATTGCTGCGGAAGTGGGGCGACAGGTCGGCCGCGGTGAACTCCTGCGCCATCGAGCGCCGAGACGTCACGAGATGCTGCGCGGCACTGCTCAGGTGCTCGCCGATGCCGAGAACCTTCGGAAACCAGGAGCTCCTCGAGAGTGCATCGCAGCCCGCGAGCAGCGCGGCGCTCGCCGTAGTGAGCGCCTGTCGCAGAAAGTATCGCCGGGAGCGCGCACGCAACTTCATGACGGCTCCTCCGGGCTGATCTGGTAGCGGCCCGTGATCATCGAGCGCAGGTTGTTCCAGAATCCCGTGACGATCACCTGGAACACGTGGACCAGGACGAACAACACCAGGGTCCAGGCGAAGATGAAATGCAGCGTACGCGCGGACTGGCGGCCGCCGAGGACCTCCACCCACCCCGGCAGGGCGGAATTGAGCCACGGCGACATCGCGCAGCCGGTCACGAGGACCAGCGGGAAGAGCACGAAGATCAGGAGCAGGTAGGCGACTTTCTGGAGCACGTTGTAGCGCCGCGCCGCTTCGCCGTGAGGATGACGGAAAAGCAGATGATCCTTGATGGAACGCCAGGTGCCGCGCCAGTCCTCGCGTGTTGGGTTCAGATCCTGCTGCACGTGGCGGCTCGCGAAGCTGTGCGCGAGATACACGAGGCCATTGATCACGAACAGCCAGGCGAAGAAGAAATGCCAGCGGCGCCCCATGGCGAGCCATTGCTCGCTGGGGATCGTGATCCAGGATGGAAACTTGTTGGCTGCCTGGATAAGGGCGGGTTTACCGGTCTCGGAAGTCCTGCCCCAGAGGTATCCGGTCGGCACTTCGAAAAGGGCGGGCTCGCCGGTATAGGAAGACTTGCCCCAGTAGAGCGCGGGGTGTTCGTTGAAGATCTGCAGTCCGCTCATCAACAGGATCGTCAGGGCGAGGACGTTGATCCAGTGCGTGATGCGCACCAGCAGGCTGTGACGGCGGTAGAGATAGCTCTGTGCCATGGGATGGCCTTGAGCGGGGATTATCGTCACTCCCCCGCGACCAACCAACTGGTGACACCCGCCTGGGGTGGCTGGAGGGCGTTCTCAGGCGCGGTTGCTGGTACATTCTCGAGCCCAGCGCCCCCGTAGCTCAGTGGATAGAGCGACCGCCTCCTAAGCGGTAGGTCGTCGGTTCAACTCCGGCCGGGGGCGCCACTACCCGGCCCCAGCTCACGCTTCCCTGACCTCATCAGTCCGCGACGGAGCGCTTCTTCTCCGCGAACACGCCGTTCTGACCGTTGAAATTCACCAGCCGCAAACTGGTGACGATGAGCCCGCCGTAGTCCTCGGCCGTGATGCTCTCGATCTGTTCGTTCGGAATTCGATCCAGGGCGCGCCAGCCGCTGATCACTCCATAGGCGGCGATCCGCCGATTCGTGATCACGACCGCGACCGCTGCGCCGACCTGTTGATCGAGCACGCGCTCCTGCGCGTTGAGCCTGAGTTCGTCGAAGCGGTTGAACTTCACGTTGGAGGCGAACAGCTTGTTGCCATCGGTCACCAGGTGCACCTGCTTCGGCACGTAGTTATAACCGCCGTAGGCGCCGCCCGGTACGTCCTGGGCCGCCGCGAACGCAGCGACGACACCGAGCGCGCAGACGAGCATGGCGCGACAAACCCTCAATTCCCGGTTGACCTTCATTGACTCCACCGCGCCGCACCCAGACGAGAGCCGAATACTGGAGGGAAACTGCACCTGCCGCCATCCCCTGTTGGCGGTGTTAGACGCTCGCAAGTGGCTGCCGATATCATTCAGCACAGGGGACGAAGGGTTAATGAAGAACAAGACCATTCGACTGGGCGCGCTCAGGCTTCGGCAGCAGGAAGGTCCGAAGCCGATTTCAACCGACGATCACGAGCGGCTCACCGCCCTGTTCGAGAAAGTCAGCAGAAGCCAGGAACGCTCGATGACGGGCGAGGCGCTGCGCGAGTACATCGGCGAGATCGAAAAGATGGCGCGCGGCATCTTCGCTGCGGAGCAGGTGACTCCCGATCCAGTCGTGCAACGCTGCGCCCAGATCGTCAGGGAGTACGAAGACCCGAAGCTGGACAGCCTCTCGGAAGAAGCGCTGCGGAGATACATGCTGGAGGTCGGAGACAGCACGCCAGGGCTCCTGCGCAAAGGCGCCATCTCTGAATCTCTCTACGGCGCGGCGCGCGTGCTCCTCAGGATCAATGTTCTCAAGCTGACCATGGCCGGCCCCAGCCCCAATCCCTGGCTACTGGCCGAAGAGTGCATGAGTGTCGAGGCGGCGTTCCAACAACTCATTGCCACGGGAGCGTTCGACCGGGAAGGGCAGGCGAGGACGCCGCGGGAAGAGAAGGAGCTGGTCGCGCGCGAGCGCCAGGACAAGATGCGTCAATGGATCGACGCCAACGGCATCTTTCCCACCAACGACAAAGCGACGCGCGCCTTGCTCGGCTACAAGAATCCACAGACCGAAGCGGCGCGCAGGCTGTTCAGCCGTGACCTCACGGCGGTTCACGCCACGCACAAAGTGCGCGAATAGCATTCCCGTCGGTCCCCACTGCCTGTCCGCGTGGGTGCGCAGTCGTTCAAATCGGGCCGCAAGCACCAAATCCCGCCTCAGACAAGCCGGCCTCCGGTTCGATTCATGATCTGAAGTCAACAGACTGTTGCGCGCGACCGGATTTATCGGCCGCGGGTGCGAAGGCATGCTCTCACCCGACAGATGTTGAGCAGAAGGAAGGTTCGGCCGGGGAAGTTTGAATCCCCCCTCAGCTCCCCGACGAATCTTCCTTCGATTCTTAGGAGAGGAGAGAGATGTGAGCTTGAGAGCCCTGACTGTAAGACTACTGCAGACGAACGACATCCTGTTCCTGCCGCCTTCCGCCAAGACGGTATCCAAGGAAGAGAGCGAAGCGCTCGAAGCCAAGCGCGTCCAGCGCCTGCGCGAGCTCGGCCAATGGCGGCCTTCGAACGGCTGGCAGATCGAGCCTAGCCTGTAACTGTAGAGCTCGGCGGCGGCGCCGCGACGGGCGCGCGCCGCCAGAGCATCCAGCACACGATCAGGCTGGCGACGGCAGCGGCGAGGTGCTTGAGCGTGTGCCCGCTGACGAGCCCGGTCGCGGCGAACAGCGTGTGATCGAAACTCTCGCACACCTTCGCGACGACATAGCCAGCGAAAACTGAATAGATTGCATTGGCGTGCGTGTAGCGCGAGCGAAACAGCGCTGCGATCACCAAGAGCACGACGACACAATAACCCTGCAGGAGCGCGTATGGCACCAGGTTGCCTGAACCCGCGCGCTCGGTCATCCGCCAGTAGATCACAGAGGCTGCACCGATCAGCAGCAGCGGAATGAGTAGCCGCAGGCCGGCCCGCACACTGACTCGATCCGCGACCTGCGCGGCGATCAGCGACATGAACGCGACGGTCATCGGCAGGCGGTCCCAGAAGAGTCGCTCGTTGTCCGGCGCCAGGTGGTAGTAACTCGAACCCCACGCGGTGAGCAGCACGCCGACAAAGAAGAGCGCGTACGGCCAGCGCTCGCGGTCGGACACGAAACGCGTACCAGGGCGAAGCGCGACATATAGCCCGAGCAGGCCGGCGATCAGGAAACCGGCGTTTGATGCGACGTCAAGAAAG
>DATBIF010000242.1:0-6325 GCA_036557045.1 Steroidobacteraceae bacterium | reverse complement strand
TGTTCATGGCGTCGAAGCCGTGACCGTGCGCGAGACCGCGCGGGTCCGCGGGAACATCTTCGCGCCGCGAGTCGGCCTCGCCGACGGCGCCAAGTTCACGGGCCGCATCGACATGGACAGCTCGGAAGTCGCGGCCTCAGGGTCGTCTTCACGCTCGCGCACCCAGGCTTCGGATCACGTGCTCTCGGAGGGCGCAGCCGAGCGGGTGCTGACCTCGGGCACTTGAGGCGCCCGGGCGGCGGGACGCCCGGCTGCGCCGATGGGCAAGGTGCCGGCACTCGAAGACGAATCGGTCCGACTGTGGGACTCGGGCGCGACCCCTGCGCGTACCCCGATCGCGGCGAAGCGCATCCCGCACTCCAGCGTGCACAGGGGTTTCGAGACGGGCTGAGCTTCAGCCCGGGCGGAACGCCTCGGAGACCCGCGCGAACAGTTGCTTGATGGCGTCCCGCGCGCCCGCCACATCGCGCTCGCGAATTTTCTGAAGCAACGCGGCATGCATCTGCACGAGCGGTCCATGCCCGCCTTTCGCAGTCATGCGGCGCAAGGCGATGCGGCCGCGAACCTCGAAGTGCAGTGAATCCCACACGGTCACGAACACACGGTTGCCGCTCGCCTCGATCAGGCGACGGTGCAGGCGCAGGGCATCGTCGATATAGGCCTCCGGATCGCTGCGGGCCACCGCCGCCGACATCCCACGCAGGCAGTTCTCCATGTACGCGAGGACTTCGGGTGCACAAGGCACAGCGAGTTCGAGCGCGCGAATTTCCAGCGTCGCGCGCAGCTCGTACGACTCTCGCATCTCCTCGAGATCCGCGCCGCGCACGCGCGTCCCACGGTAGCGCTCCGAAGTGACGAGGCCCGATCCCTCGAGCTCGCGCAAGGCCTCGCGTATCGGCGCCTGGCTCACGTTGAATTCGCGGGCGAGCGCCAGCTCTTTCAGCTGCGTGCCCGCAGCGTACTTGCCATCGAGGATGCGTGCGACCAGCACGTCGCGAATCTCGTCGCGCATGCAGGTGCGCTTGAGCGCAGAGTCGTTGACGTCTTTGAGTCCTGGTCGGCTCATGGTCGCACCGGGTTCTAGAGAACCGGCTTGTCGAGTTGCTCGGGAGTCCAGCCACCACCCAGCGCGCGCACCAACCCGATCGCAGCAGTCATGCGCTGCACGCGAGTCTCCAGCGCGGCACGCTGTGCCAGCAGTGCGGCCGTATGGGTGGTAGTCACCTCGATGTAGTCGGCGACGCCGGCCGTGTAACGGCGATCCGCATGGTACGCGGAGCGCTGCGCGGACGCGGCGGCGGCTTCATCAGCTTTGAGCGCATCCGCAAGGTGGTGAAGCGCGGCCAGGTTGTCTTCCACTTCCTGGTACGCGGTCAAAGCAGCTTGCCGGTAGGCCGCGACCGCCTCGTCGTAGACCGCATGCGCGCGGCGCGTATCGCTCGAACGGCGCCCGAAATCGAGCACCGGCACTACCGCCGCGGGTCCGGCGGACCAGAAGCGGCTCGGCGCTTCGAACCATGCCGACGACTCGGTCGCCTCGTAGCCGATCGCACCGCCCAGTGCGAACACGGGGAACCACGCTGCCCGCGCTACGCCGATGTCGGCGTTGGCCGCGGCAACTGCGCGTTCCGCGCTCGCAATGTCGGGGCGACGCTGCAGCAGCGTCGAAGGCAGGCCGGCACCGAGTGGCGGCGGCTCGCCGACGAAGGGAGCCGCCTGCAGCGAGAAGTCGCTCGGCGGATGGCCGAGGAGCACCGCAATCGCATGTTCGAATTGCGCACGCTGCAAACGCACCGCGGCCAGCTGGGCACGCGCGCTCTGGCGCTGCGTCTGCGCCTGGTCGACATCCGTGGCGGCCGCGATGCCCCCGGCGTAACGATTGCGCGTGAGCTCGTACGCGCGATCGTAGTCCTGCACGGTCGCTTCCAGCAGCTGCAGCGTCGCGTCGGCTCCGCGCAGCGAGAAATAGTCGGTCGCGAGCTCCGAACGCAGCGACAGATCGAGAGCGGCGAGGTCCGCGGCGCTGGCCTGTGCGCGATCACCGGCGGCTGCGGCCGCGTTGCGCAGCCGGCCGAACAGGTCGATTTCCCAGGCTAGACCGGCAGCAGCGGTGAAGTCATTGCCGGTGGTGCTGACGCCATTCGCCAAAGGAGCGTTCGCCGAGTTCTTCTCGCGGATGGCTGAGCCGCTCACGGCCAGGGTTGGATAGAGCTCCGCATGTGCCCGGCGCGCGATCGCACGCGCCTGTTCGTAGCGCGCGACGGCACCGCGCAGGCCCTGGCTGCCTTCGCGCAACTGCTCCTGCAGCTCATTCAACTGCGGATCGCCGAATGCCTCCCACCACGGTCCGCGCGGCTGCGTATCCGCGGGAGCAGCCGGCATCCATGCGCCAGCCTCCTTGTATGCTGCGACTTCGGGCGTGACCGGCACGTCGTACTTCGGAGCGAGCGAGCAAGCACCGAGAAGCGCGGCGCAGCCGGGCGCGAAGTGGCGGATGCGCGCGCTCATGGCTTGTCGGCCGGTTTCGCGGCGGGCTCGGCCACCCGCACGACGGTCGCCTCACTTAGCGAATCCGGCGGAGCCACGATCACCTGGTCATCCGGCGTGAGGCCGCCGAGGACTTCGATCTCCGATCCGAAGTCGCGGCCGAGCGTCACCGTCTTCAGGGCCACGTGACCTTGAGCGTCGACGGTTGCAACCTTGAGGTCATCGCCGCGAGCGATCAGCACGTTGGCCGGAAGCCGGAGGGCGGCCGCGCTGCTGCTGGGCGGCAGCTCGAAGCGTACTTCCGCATACGCGCCGGGCAACAGTCCTTCCTTCGAGTTATCGACGATGAGTTGTGCCAGGAGTGTCCGGGTGGCCGTGTCGATGGCGTTGGACGTGCGCTCGAGAGTGGCGGTGTAGGTCTGGCCCGGCCGCTCCGGGAAGCGCACCTCGGCCGTAAGGTCCGGTCGCATCAGCGCCGCGTACGCTTGTGGCACGTGCACATAGAGCCGGAGCCTGGTCGTATCGGCGATCCGAAACAGCTCCGGCCCGCCACCGCCCGCGTTGATGAGCTGCCCGACGTCGGTGTTGCGCACCGTGACCACGCCGTCGAACGGCGCGACGATTCTCTTGAACGACGCCAACTCGCGTAGCCGCTGCAGGTTCGCCTGTGCCGCCTGCAACTGGGCCGCGCTGGTCTCTGCCAGGCTGATCTTCTCGTCCGCCTCCTGCTTCGATACCGAATCGGTGCTTCGCAGTCCCTGCCAGCGCTCGGCCGTGATGTCGGCGATATGGCGATTCGCCCGCGCATTGGCGAGATCGGCCTCCGCCTGGCGCAGCTGCTGGTCGAGCTCGGGCGCATCGATCTCCGCGAGCAACTGCCCGGCCTTCACGTGCGTGCCGATGTCGACGAGCCAGCGCTTCAGGTAGCCGTTGGTGCGCGCGTAGATCGGCGCGTCGTAGTTGGCCTGCACGCTCCCCGGCAGGGTCAGCGTGGTGGACTCGGCCTGTGTCCTGGGGTGCACGGTGGCGACCGTGACGATCGCCTGCTCCGCGGTCTGCTCGCGCAGCCTCGCACCGGCGCGCAACGAAGCGAGGATGCCCCAGGTCAGCAGCGCCAGGACCACGACGACGGCCACCGCAGCACGTGCCGTGCCGCGCGTCAGCGCGATCTTCCGCGAGGGTCGCAAGTACTCCATGTCCATCACCTTGATCCTCTTGTCCGCGAACTTCACAGAGACGGCTGCAACGCGCGCGGCGCGTGACCGGACTCGTCCCGTCGGTGGAAACGCGCAAACACAGCGGGCACGAAGAACAGTGTGGCCACCGTGGCGAACAGCAAGCCGCCGATGACCGCGCGTCCGAGCGGCGCATTCTGCTCGCCACCCTCACCGAGACCGAGCGCCATCGGCAGCATGCCGATCATCATGGCGAGCGCGGTCATGAGCACCGGCCGGAAGCGCGTGAAGCCGGCGTCCAGCGCCGCCCGCGTGGCGTTCGCGCCGGCATTCATGCGCTCGCGTGCAAAACTCACGAGCAGGATGCTGTTGGCGGTGGCGACCCCCATGCACATCACCGCACCGGTCAGCGCAGGCACGCTGAGTGTCGTGCCCGTGACCAGGAGCATCCAGGCGATGCCGGCGATCGCACCGGGAAGCGCCGTGATGATGATGAAAGGATCGAGCCACGACTGGAAGTTGATCACGATCAGCAGGTACACCAGCACGATCGCGCCCGTGAGACCGATGAAGAGCCCGGTGTACGAGGACGTCATCGTCTGCATCTGCCCACGCGCGATCAGGCGCGTCCCCTTGGGGAGCTTGCCGTCCTGCGCATCGAGAATCGCGCGGAGGTCCTTGGCGACGGCGCCGAGATCGCGCCCCTGCACCGCCCCGTAGATGTCGATCACCGGCTGGCTGTCGTAGTGCGATACGACGCTGGTGGCGAAACCACGCGTGATGGTCGCCAGGCCGCCGAGAATCTGCGCTTGATCGCGCACGCTCACCGGGATGTTGCTGAGGTCATCGAGCGAGGCCATGCGGTACTGCGGCGCCTGCGCGACGATCGGGTACTGCACCCCCGTCTGCGGATTGAGCCAGAACGTCGGCGAGATCTGGCCGCTGCCCGAGAGCGTCAGCAGCAGGTTGTTGGCGATGTCCTTCTGGCTGATGCCGAGTTGCTCGGCGCGGCTGCGATCGGTGCTGACGCGCAACTCCGGGGTGTTGAAGGTCTGCTGAATGCGCAGGTCGACCAGACCTGGCACGCGGCGCATGCGCTCGAGCAGTTGCTTGGCAAGGTCGCGATTCGCGACGCCCGGGCCCGCAATCTGCACATCGATCGGCGCGGGCAAGCCGAAATTCAGGATCTGGCTGACGATGTCCGCCGGCAGGAACGCGAAGCTGACACCGGGGAACTGCCGAGGGAGCACCTCGCGCAGCTTCGCGACGTAGTCCGCGGTCGCACCGTGGCTCCTGGAAAGCCCGACCAGGATGTCCGCATCGCTGCTGCCGATCGTGCCGGAGTTGCTGTAGGTCATGTTGATGCCGGACACGGGCAGGCCGACGTTGTCGACGATGCTGGCCAGTTCGCGCGCTGGAATCACTTCGCGCAGCGCACCCTCGATCTGGTCGACGAGCGCCGTCGTCTGCTCCACGCGCAGGCCGCTCTGTCCCCGGATGTGCAGCTTGATCTGCCCCGAGTCGACGTCGGGGAAGAAGTTCTGACCGAGGAACGGCAACACCAGCAGTGAGGCCACCACGGCGCCGATGAACACCGGGACGAAGCGGCGCTGCTCCAGGGCGCGAATCAGCAGTTCGTGATAGCGAACGCGGACCTTGCCGAACCAGGCCTCGAAGCGGTGCTGGTAACGTTGCAGCGCGGTCGGGTTCTGCGCCGCGGCTTTTTCTTCCTCGGCCGTGCGCAACCAATACTTCGCGAGCGTCGGCACCAGGGTGCGCGACAGTACATAAGAGGTGAGCATCGCGAACACGACGGCCTCGGCCATCGGCACGAACAGGAAGCGCGCCACGCCGGTGAGCAGGAACATCGGCACGAACACGATGCAGATCGAGAGCGTCGACACCAGGGCCGGCACCAGGATCTGGCGCGACCCCTCGAGAATCGCGCTCTCCACGCTTTCGCCGTGCTCGAGATGGCGATTGATGTTCTCGATCGTGACGGTCGCGTCGTCGACGAGGATCCCGACCGCCAGCGCGAGGCCGCCCAGCGTCATCAGGTTGATGGTCTCGCCGAGCGCATCGAGCAGGATGACCGACGACAGGATCGAGAGCGGGATCGAGATGGTGATGATGAGCGTGCTGCGCCAGCTGCCGAGGAACAGCAGGATCATGAGTGCGGTCAGTGCGGCCGCGATCACGCCTTCGAGCGCGACGCCGCGGATGGCGGCCTTCACGAACACCGATTGGTCGCCCGTCACGGCCACCTTCATGCTGTCCGGAATCAGCTCGCGCACCTGCCCGAGACGCGACTTGATGGTACTGATGATGTCGAGCGTGGAGGCGGAGCCCGTCTTCTGGATCGTCATCAGCACGGCGCGCTTGCCGTCGACCCGCACGATGTTCTGCTGCGGCGGGTGTCCGTCGTGCACGTACGCGACGTCGCGCACGTAGGTGATGGCGCCGTTCTCGCTCTTGATCGGCAGATCGTTGAGCTCGTCGAGCTTCAGGGGGCTCGCGTTCAACTTCACGTTGTATTCCGTGTCGCCGATCTTCTGCGTGCCCGCGGGCAGGATGAGGTTCTGATTGCCAATCGCGGTGTTCACGTCGGTGGCCGAGAGACCGTGCGCGCGCAGCGCATCGGGACGCAGGTCCACCTGCACCTG
>DATBIF010000241.1:0-6724 GCA_036557045.1 Steroidobacteraceae bacterium | reverse complement strand
CGCACGATCAGCGCAGCCTGGATACCGATTGCGATTGCAAGCAGCCACGTGACGATCTGCGGCAGCCGTGGCGTGAGATGGTTCAACAGCGACTCAGGGTTGATCTCCCTGATGCTGCCGAGCAGTGAGCTTGCGTTCATGGCCTCGGAGCCTGTGCGCCTACACTGTCGCGCGGGCGCGCGCAATACAGGCCGGAATCATTTGGGCAATCATACGGGTTCTGCGCGTTCGCTCTCAAGCAATTGTTTTGCCTTGGTTTCCGACACATGGGCGCGGGCCTCGAAGATATGTCAACGGAGCGGGCTGTGGAGCGCCCGCAGGGTGCGGGAATTGCATCGCTGTCAAGGGCCACGTCGGTGCTTGAACGTGCGCTGGAGCGTTTCGGGTGATGTCGCCGATTGCGTACAAATCTGCGCGCCGCACGCACTTGTGTTGACGCGTCGCGCACCCTATAAAATCGTTTCGCTCGCGCCGTCATTGCAGAAGCGTGTCGCGATGATGAACGTGCGGGTGAACGCGCGAGGCCGTGCACGGTCGATATGGGCGAGGAGGAACAGGGGCAAACAGGATCCGGGTTGCTGGTGGAAGAGGCCAAGCCGCGCCTCAAGAGACCGCCGCTGTACCAGGTCGTGTTGCTGAACGACGACTACACGCCGATGGAATTTGTCGTGGATGTCCTCGAGCGGATTTTCGGCATGGACCGCACCACCGCGACGCGCGTGATGCTGGAAGTGCATACGAAGGGCAAAGGTGTCTGTGGGGTGTTCACGTTCGAAATTGCCGAGACCAAGGTGGCACAAGTGACGACGTACGCACGGCAGCACCAGCATCCACTGTTGTGCACTATGGAAGAGACCTGAAACGTGTTGAGCAACGAGCTTGAGTATTGCCTCAACGAGGCGTTCCAGAACGCCCGCGAGGCCCGTCACGAATTCATGACCGTCGAGCACCTGCTGCTCGCGATCCTCGATACCCCCAAGGTGCGCGAGATCCTGCGCGCCTGCGGCGCCGACATGGCCAAGCTCAAGAGCGACCTCGCCGCGTTCATCGAACAGACGACCCCGCGCCTGCCCGAGGATGACGATCGTGAAGTGCAGCCGACGCTGGGCTTCCAGCGTGTCCTGCAGCGCGCCGTTTTTCACGTGCAGTCGAGCGGCAAGAAGGAAGTCACCGTGGCCAACGTACTGGTGGCGATCTTCAGCGAAAAACAGTCGCATGCTGCCTACCTGCTGAGCATGCAGGACGTCGCGCGCCTGGATGTCGTGAACTACGTTTCCCATGGCCTGACCCGCGTGGGCGATGAGCCCAGCTCGAAGGAAGAGGCGCCGGCCACAGAGAGCGAGCGCGAGGTCGAAGGCGGATCCAGCCCGCTGGAGAAGTACACGACCAACCTCAACAAGCTGGCGCTCGACGGCAAGATCGACCCGCTCATCGGCCGGCGCATGGAAGTTCAGCGCACCATCGAGATCCTCTGTCGCCGCCGCAAGAACAACCCGCTCTACGTGGGCGAGGCCGGAGTCGGCAAGACCGCGATCGCGGAGGGCCTGGCACGCCTGATCGTCGAAGGTGAAGTGCCGGACGTGCTCAGCGATTGCACGATCTACGCGCTCGACATGGGCGCGCTCATCGCAGGCACCAAGTATCGTGGCGACTTCGAGAAACGCCTCAAGGGGGTGCTGGCGGAGCTGCGCAAGAGCCCGGGAGCCATCCTCTTCATTGACGAGATTCACACCGTCATCGGCGCCGGCGCTGCCTCGGGCGGCGTCATGGACGCATCGAACCTCATCAAGCCGGTGCTGGCCAATGGCGAGCTGCGTTGCATCGGGTCGACGACGTACAGCGAGTATCGGGGCATCTTCGAGAAGGACCATGCGCTCGCGCGCCGCTTCCAGAAGATCGACGTCACCGAGCCGAGCGTCGCCGAGACCATCGACATCCTCCTGGGCCTGAAGCCCAAGTTCGAAGAGCACCACGGCGTCAAGTACCTGGACGAGTCGCTCAAGGCCGCGGCGGAACTGGCCGAGCGGCACATCAACGATCGGCACCTCCCGGACAAGGCGATCGACGTGGTCGATGAAGCCGGGGCCAGCCTGCGGCTCAAGCCGCCGGCCGAGCGCGCCACGACCGTGACGGTTCAGCACATAGAAGATGTGGTGGCGCGGATCGCGCGCATTCCGCCCAAGAACGTGTCGCTCTCCGACCGCGACGTGCTCAAGAACCTCGAGCGCAACCTGAAGCTGGTGATTTTCGGCCAGGATCCGGCCATCGACGCGCTCGCCGCGGCGATCAAGATGTCGCGCTCCGGGCTCGGCGATCAGCGCAAGCCGGTGGGCTCGTTCCTGTTCGCCGGTCCCACCGGCGTCGGCAAGACCGAGGTCACGCGGCAACTGGCGATCGCGATGGGCGTGGAGTTCATCCGTTTCGATATGTCGGAGTACATGGAGCGCCACACCGTGTCGCGCCTGATCGGCGCCCCACCCGGATACGTGGGCTTCGACCAGGGCGGGCTCCTGACCGAAGCCATCACCAAGCATCCGCATTCGGTGCTGCTGCTCGACGAAGTCGAGAAGGCGCATCCCGATGTCTTCAACCTGTTGTTGCAGGTGATGGATCACGGGACGCTGACCGACAACAACGGGCGCAAGGCGGACTTCCGCCACGTCATCATCGTGATGACGACCAACGCGGGCGCCTTCGAGATGAACCGGCCGTCGATCGGGTTTACCCAGGCCGACAACGCCAGCGACGGCATGGAGGCGATTCGCCGCATCTTCTCGCCGGAGTTCCGCAACCGGCTGGACGCGGTGATCCAGTTCAGCTCACTCGATCACGCGACGATCGAGCGCGTCGTCGACAAGCTGCTGGTCGAGGTCGAGACGCAGCTCGAGGAGAAGGGCGTCCAGCTCACCGTGGACGATACGGCGCGCACCTGGATCGCGAACAAGGGCTACGACCCGAAGATGGGCGCGCGCCCGATGGCGCGGCTCATTCAGGACAACATCAAGCGCCCGCTGGCCGAGGATCTCCTGTTCGGCAAGCTGGTGGGCGGTGGCCACGTGCGCGTGACTGTGAACGAGGCGGGCACGGAGCTGGTGCTCATCACCCGTGCGGCACACGAGCCTGAGCTGCTGACCCAGGGCAGCGACTGAGGAAAGTGGTGAAAGGCGACGCAGATCAGCGGCCGCGGTAGATGATTCTTCCTTTCGTCAGGTCGTAAGGCGTCATCTCGACCGTTACCTGGTCGCCGGTGAGGATGCGGATGTAATTCTTGCGCATCTTGCCGGAGATGTGTGCCGTGACCAGATGCCCGTTCTTGAGCTGCACGCGAAACGTCGTGTTCGGCAGGGTCTCCACGACCTCGCCTTCCATCTGAATTGCTTCTTCTTTAGCCATGCAGTCCTGTGGGCAGCTTCGGGGCGCGCGAATTGTGCATAGCCGCGAGGTGGAGCACAAGAGCAGTCACGGTGGCAGTCACGAACACAGGGGCCGACGCCGTCGGCAGGAGTCAGCCGATGTCCACCCGCTCCTGCACGTGAACCTGGATAGGGAATTATGCGGCGAAGCGCCTGAGAGCCTGTGAGTGGGCGGCGGACGCCGCAAAAGCTGACCAGCGCACGGCTGCGGGCTAGGGCAGGGTGACGGGGGTGGCGGCCTGCCAGCCCGGCTTGCGGTGCTCGGCGATGACGTTCGTGTAGATGCCGCCTCGAACGTTGAAGCGCGCGGTGATTCGCATGAAGCGCGGCGCCACCGCGGCCACGAGGTGATCGAGAATCTCGTTGGTGACTGCCTCGTGAAACGCGCCGCGATCGCGGAACGACCAGATGTAGAGCTTGAGTGCCTTGAGTTCCACGCAAGTGGCATCGGGCACGTATTCGATCTCGAGCGTGGCGAAATCGGGCTGCCCGGTGCGCGGGCACAGGCACGTGAACTCCGGGATCGACATCCGGATCGTGTAGTCGCGCTCGCGCTGCGGATTGGGGAAAGTCTCGAGCGCCGTGCTCGGACGCGCACGGCTCGCCGGTGCGCTCATGAAGGGCCTGCGACGTATCGAACCAACAGTGAATTTACTTTACACTACGCCGCCAACGTGAACCACGCCTGCGGAGTCAGCCCAGGGATATCATGCGGCTAACCCGAATCAAGCTCGCCGGCTTCAAGTCCTTCGTCGACCCCACTTCGATCCACTTCCCTTCCAACCTCACGGGCATCATCGGCCCCAACGGCTGCGGCAAATCGAACGTCATCGATGCCGTGCGCTGGGTGATGGGGGAGATCTCGGCCACGCGCCTGCGCGGCGACTCGATGGCGGACGTGATCTTCAACGGCTCGAGCGCGCGCAAGCCCGTGGGCACGGCCTCGATCGAGCTGGTATTCGACAACAGCGATGGCGCGATCGGCGGGCAGTACGCCAGCTACGCTGAAGTCTCGCTGAAGCGCATCGTGTCGAGAGACGGCACCTCCGTCTACCTCATAAACGGCGCCCGCTGCCGTCGCAAGGACATCACGGCCCTGTTCCTGGGCACCGGCCTCGGCTCGCGCAGCTATGCGATCATCGAGCAGGGCGTGATCTCGCGCCTCATCGAAGCGAAACCGGAGGACCTGCGCGCCTTCATCGAAGAGGCGGCTGGAATCTCCAAGTACAAGGAGCGGCGGCGCGAGACGGAGAACCGCATCGCACACACGCGCGAGAACCTCGAGCGCCTGAACGACCTGCGCGAGGAAGTGGAGAAGCAGATTCGTCACCTGCAGCGCCAGGCCGCGACTGCGCGGCGCTACCAGGCTCTCAAAGAGGAGGAACGCAAGCTCGGCGCCGAGCTCCTCGCGCTGCGGCTCAGGGACCTGGAGGGGGAAGCCGCCAATCGCGAGCAGGCGACACGCGAGCGCGAAATCAGCATGCAGGCGGCGATCGCGGATCTGCGAGCGGTCGAGACCTCGATCGAAAAGGCGCGCGCATACCATACCGAGCAGACGGACCGGCTCAACGAAGTGCAGGCGAGCTACTACCAGCTCGGCGCCGATGCCACGCGGCTCGAGCAGTCGATCCAGCATGCGCGCGAGCTGCGGCAAAGACAGCGCACCGACCTGGAGCAGGCCGAGCTCGGTGGCCAGGAGCTCGCGGCGCAATTGCAGCGCGACGAGTCGCAAGCTCACGAGCTGCTCGCGGCATTGAGCGAGCTGCAACCGAAACACGTGGCCGCCCGGGAACGGGAGGCAGCCTCCGCGCAGCGCCAGCGGAGCGTCGAGACTGCGACGCAAGAGTGGCAGGCGAGCTGGGAAGAGCACAGTCGCGGCGCCGGGACGGCCGAACAGGGTGCCGAGGTTGAACGCGCACGCATCGAAGAGATCGAGAACCGTCTGCGGCAGCTTCGGGCTCAGCTCGAGCGCGTACAGGTTGAGCGCCGTGCGCTCGAGAGCAGCGAGACCGCGGTCCAGCTGGAGCTGCTGAGCGATCGCGAGCTGGTGGCCCGCCAGGCAGGCGAGAGCGCTCGCCAGGATCTGGACGGCGTGCTGCAGGATATCCAGCAGGCGCGTGACGAAGAGAAGCAGACCCTGGCGCGGCTCGAGGAAGCGCGCACCAATGGCCAGGCGCTGCAAGGTCGTCTCGTATCCCTCGAAGCGTTGCAACAGGCAGCCCTGGGCCAGGCGCAGGGGCGTGTGATGGAGTGGCTCACCTCGCACAAGCTCGCGCAGCGCCCGCGACTCGCACAGCAGCTCCGCGTGCAAAAGGGCTGGGAGCGTGCGGTCGAGACGGTGCTGGGCGGATATCTGGAGGCGGTCTGCGTCGACGGACTGGATGCCGTGACCGCGGTCCTGGATCAGCTCGAGGCAGGGCAGGTGACGTTCCTGCTGACACAAGGGGGCGAGCGCGGAGAGTTGCCGGCGCAAAGCCTGCTCGCCAAGGTCGAGGGTCCCGCAGCCCTCGCGGCCCTGCTGGGCCATGTTTACGCCGTCGACAACCTGAAGGCAGCGCTGGTGCGCCGCGCCTTCCTGCGTGCGGGCGAATCGATCATTACGCGCGACGGTATCTGGATCGGCGAGCACTGGCTGCGCGTGAGCCGCGATCGCGACACGCACGCCGGTGTGATCGAGCGCGAGCAGGAGCTCCAGGAATTGCGCACCCAGGTGTCGCAGGCCGAGCAGGCGTTTCGTCAGCTCGAAGCGGCGCTGGCGCACATACGGGATCGCATCAGCGGGCTCGAGGCGCGCCGCGAGCAACTGCAGGCCGACGTCAATCGTCGCCACGCCGAGCATTCGGGGTTGAGCGCTCAACTCGATGCGTCGCGCGATCGCGCCACCGAGACGGCCGCGCGCCTCGACGCATTGAATCAGGAGCACGCGACGCTCGATGCGCAGGTGCGTGAAGCGGACGCAGGACTCGAGGCAGCGCGCGTGCGGCTGGAGCAGGCCGCGTCCGCGACGCGGACGTTGCAGAGTCAACGGCCCGCGCTCGAAGAAGAGCGCGAACGGCTGCGCGCGGATCTCGAGGCCGCACGCGCTCAGGCCGAAGCCGATCGCGCGCACGCACGCGACGTCGAGATCCAGCTCGAGTCGCGGCGCGCCGCGCAGAGCGCGACGCTCGCCGCGCTGGAGCGTATGCGGACCCAGCTGGCTCAGCTCCAGGCGCGCCGCCAGGAGCTCGACACACAGATTCGCAATGCCACTGCGCCGCTCGCGGAAATGGAGCGCTCACTCGAGCAGGCGCTGTCCGAGAAGGTGGCGGTCG
>DATBIF010000240.1:0-5316 GCA_036557045.1 Steroidobacteraceae bacterium | reverse complement strand
ATCGAACCGCCGTAGTTTCGCCAGTGCGGGCGCGGCGCTGGTCGAACAGGTGCGCGTGACGTTCGAAGAGCCTGCATTGCGCGCACTGGCCGCTTCAGCCGGCGAAGCGCGTGCGACCGCGCAGGACGCGGAACGCATGATCGCGATCGTGAGCATGGCAGTGCTGGCGGTGATCGTGCTGGTGACGGCGGCGACGCTCTACGGCATCACGCTGCCGGTAAAACGCCTGACGGCCGCGACCCGGCGCCTCGCCGCCGGCGCGCTGACGACGCGCGTGCCCGAGGGTGGCGTGCGTGAGCTCGACGAGCTGGCCGGCGCGTTCAACCACATGGCTTCCGAGCTCGCGACCGCCGAGCGCGCGGTCAAGTCCAACCAGGCGGAACTCGAGGACCGGGTCGCGCGGCGCACGCGCCAGCTCAAGCACCTCGCCAACCATGATCCGCTGACTTCGCTCCCCAACCGGCGACACCTGTTCATGCATCTCAACGCGGCGCTCGCGAGCGCCAGCGAGAAGGGTCAGCAGCTCACGGTGCTGTTCGTCGACCTCGACAACTTCAAGATGATCAACGACAGCCTCGGGCACGAATTCGGCGACAAGGTGCTCAAGGTGATCGGCGATCGGTTGCGTGCCGCGGCGGGCGCGACCGGCTTCGTCGCCCGGCTCGGCGGCGACGAGTTCACGCTGATCCTGGAGGGCGGTGGCACGCACGAGGAAGTCGAGCAGCGCACCCAGCAGATGGTCACGGAATTTCACCGGCCGGTCAGCGTCGGGCAGCGCGAGCTGCTGATCGGCATCAGCCTGGGTGCCGCGATCTTTCCGAACCACGCGCGCGATGTCGCGGCGCTGCTGCGTGCGGCGGACGCGGCGCTGTTCCGCGCCAAGGAGCTCGGGCGCAACCGCGCCTGCGTATACAGCCCGGAGCTCCTGGTGTCCGCGAGCAGCCGCTTCCAGATCGAGCAGTCACTGCGGCGCGCCGTCGAAGAGAACGACCTGACGCTGCACTTTCAGCCGCAGGTGTCGCTCCTCACGCTGCAGACCACGGCGGTGGAGGCGTTGCTGCGCTGGCGCCAGGTGAACGGTCGCGTGGTTGCCGCGGCGGAATTCCTCGCGATCGCCGAGCAATCGGGCCTCATCGTGGAAATGAGCGGCTGGGTCATGCGCCAGGCCGCGCAGGCCGCGCACCTGTGGCGGCGCAGCGGCTGGCCCCATGCCAAGGTGGCGCTCAACGTCTGTTCACAGCAGTTTCTGGCGGGCGACTTCGTCGACACCGTGGAGCGACTCCTGGCCACCCATCGCCTGGATCCGGTCAGCCTCGAGCTCGAGCTCACCGAGACGATGCTGCAGACGGGCGCGGTCACCGTCGATGCGCTCAAAGGCCTGCGCTCGCTGGGCGTCGGAATCGCGCTCGATGATTTCGGTACCGGCTATTCCTCGCTGACCTCGCTGGAAAAACTGCCCCTGAACCGCGTCAAGCTGGACCGCAGCCTCATCGCGGACGTGGACACGAACAGCCGTTCGGCGTCGATTGTGCGTTCGATCATCACGCTCTGCCGCAACCTCGGGCTGCAGGTCACGGCCGAAGGCGTCGAGCGGCCCGCGCAGCTCGATTTCCTGACCGGCTGCGGCGACGTCAACGTGCAGGGTTACTACGTCGAGCGTCCGGTCGTGGCATCGGAAGTGCTCAAGCTGGTGACGGGGACGCCGGAGCGCATGGCGCTGCTCCTCGGGGTCGCCGACAGCGCGCGGCTCCAGAACGAGGAGCTGGAGAGCTCCGCGGTCGTGTCCATGCTTCCGCGACGTCGCTAGGACGTTCTGCGCGGAGCGTCTTGCCCTGTAGAATAGCCGTCTTTACGGCTGCCCCAGGGCGCATCACGTGGCTGAAGGTACTGACGCCGGCATCCGGCGCTCATGCGCGCGTGCGCAGGCGAGCGTGTGCTCATGAGCGCACCGGCTGCGGCAACGCCGATCGAATGCGACGTCGTCATCGTCGGCGCGGGACCTTGCGGCCTGTTCCAGGTGTTCGAGCTCGGGTTGCTGGGCATTCCCGCGCACGTCGTCGATTCGCTGGCGCACCCGGGCGGGCAATGCACCGAGCTCTATCCCGACAAGCCCATTTATGACATTCCGGCGCTGCCGGTCTGCGGCGCGCAGGAGCTCGTCGACCGCCTGCTGCAACAGATCAAGCCCTTCAACGCCACGTTCCATCTCGGCCAGGAAGTGACCGAGGTGCGCAGGGAAACTGACAAGCTCTTCTGGGTGCGCACGGCGGCCGATACCATCCTCCACACGCGCGCCATCGTCATTGCGGGCGGCGTGGGCTCGTTTCAGCCGCGACGTCTCGGGCTGGAAGGTGCCGACGCTTTCGAAGGCCGCCAGATCCACTATCGCGTCAAGAATGCAGCGGCATTCCACGGCAAGGACCTGGTGATCTTTGGCGGCGGCGATTCGGCGCTCGACTGGGTCGTGGACTTCTGCGGCAAGGCGCGCAGTCTCACGCTGGTGCACCGTCGCGCGGAGTTTCGTGCCGCTCCGGCCTCGGTCGCCAGGATGCGCGAGCTGGTCGCGGCCGGGCGTATGCGCTACATCGAAGGCCTGGCCGAGAAACTCCTGGTGAGCGATGACACTCTAACCGGCGTCGTGATCACCGGCAGCGATGGTACGCGGTATGATCTGAACGCCGAGCAGCTGCTGGCTTTCTATGGCCTGCATCCGAAGCTCGGGCCGATTGCCGAATGGGGCCTGGAGCTCGACAGGCGCGCGATCCTCGTCGACACGGAGAAGTTCCAGACGAGCATACCGGGGATTTTCGCAGTCGGAGACATCAATCATTATCCGGGGAAGAAGAAGCTGATCCTGAGCGGCTTCCATGAAGCGGCGCTGGCGGCGTTCGGCATCCAGCATCATCTGTACCCGGAGAAGAAGCAGTTTCTGCAGTACACGACCACGAGTCCGATCATGCAGAAACGGCTGGGCGTCACGGGTAACTAGAGGTGAAATCGATGATCAAGCAGTGGTTGGTAGGGGTGGCGTTGGTGTTGTCGGCGGATCTGGCGATGGCCGCGAAGACCTGTCCGCTCGCCATCGAAGGCAACGATTTGATGAAGTACAACGTCACGGAGCTCAAGGTCGCTCCGGACTGCACCGAGGTCGAGCTGACGCTGAAGCACACCGGCAAGCTTCCGAAGCAGACCATGGGACACAACTGGGTGCTTACCAAGACTGCGGACTACACCGCGGTCGCCAACGCCGGAATGGGCGCGGGACTCGACAAGGACTACCTGCCGCCCGATGACAAACGCATCATCGCGCACACCAAGGTGGTCGGCGGCGGGGAATCGACCTCGGTGAAATTCCCGGTGTCCAAGCTGACCAAGGGCGGCGACTACACGTTCTTCTGCTCGTTCCCGGGCCACTACGGCCTGATGCACGGCAAGCTCGTCTACTGATGCGACCAGCGCGCCGCCGGCAGGTCGAGCCGGCGTGCGCGCAGCACCTCGTAGACATCACCGAGCACCGCGAGGGCCGTGGGCCAGCGGCCCGCGCCCTTGCCGCGCAGTCGCACACAGCGCCGTCCCGCGGTGCTGATCTCGATGCGATTTTCTTCGCCGCGGGCGCCGCAAAGATAATCCCCGGGCGCCACCGGAACCGCACCCACGCGCCCATGTACGGCGTCACCCGCGCGCAGGCATTCCGCGACCAGGCGGATACGACGATTGCCGGACTGCATCAGGCGAATATCTGCGGCGGAAAGATCGGCAATTCCACTGGTCTCGACCTCGGCCGGCTGCAGCGCGACGCCAAAGGCCGCGTGTGCGATCAGACAGAGCTTCTGAGCTGCATCGGCGCCGCTGAGATCGGCATGCGGATCGGCCTCCGCAAAGCCCCGGGCCTGTGCTTCGGCGACGGCGTCCCCGAAGCCTGCGCCCTGTTCGAGCCGGTCGAGCACGAAGTTGCAGGTGCCATTGATGACGCCGCGGACCGAGCGGATGACATGCCCGCGCCGCAGATCTGCGAGCGTCTCGAGTACCGGCACCGCGCCACCTACAGCGGCCGAATATCTCAGCCGTGCCGGCTCCTCCGCGAAGCGCCGCAGGGCAGACCAGCGCGTGGCGACGAGCAGCTTGTTGGCGGTGACGACACTGCGCTCGCGGATGAGCGCCGCGTGGACCACATCGGCTGCCGGTTCCAGGCCGCCGATGGTTTCGATGACGAGATCCGCGGGGTAGTTGACGGCGTCCCACGCGTTCGTGGACAGCAACTGTGCCGGCACGCCATCGCTCGAGTGCCGCGATGAATCGCGCACGACCACGCGCATCACCTCGAACAGATCCGGGTGGTGCGCCAGGTGGCGGTAGACGCCCAGGCCGACGGTGCCGAGACCGAGCAGGACGATTCGCAGTGGTTGCTCGACCGAAGCCGGAGGCTCGGGGTGCCACGGCGTACCGTTCGGCCACGCGGCCGCGAGCATGTCGTGAGAGGTGACCAGCACCGACTGCTCGTGAACGAGTGGCGGGTGCCGGTGTGATGGCGCAGGCCCCCCGACAGTGTCACGAAACGCCGGATCGTGCGCGGTGAGGAGTCGTGTGGGGACACCCGCCTCACCGAGCGCAGCGACGAGCGGATTGGACTCCGGAGCCGATCCGGTCGGCAACCCCACGACCACGCGGCGGCGCGCGCGCAGTTCCCGATAGATGTCATGCAGCAGCGAGTTGCAATGCGACTGCTGGTGAATCGAGGCCGCGTCGAGTCGCAGCACAGTAAGAGCGGACATGAGGCTGACACTCCCGTCGATTGAAAGCGTGCGCCGGAAGTGTTGCGGGAAGGGCCCGGGCGGGCACAAAAAAACCCGCTCGAGCTAAAGCCAGAGCAGGTCGTGCTTCGCTTTAGCTGTATTTCTAAGGCGCCCGCAAGCTGAAACTCAAATCGGCGCGAGCGGGAGGCTAAGCGCGGCGCGTGGCGAAGTCAAGGCGCGTTGGCTGAGGATGTTGGTCGATGAGTACAATCAGCGCATGGATCGTCGCCTCTCCGATCTGCTCAAGCTCCTCGAGCTCGAGCGCCTGGAGATCAACCTGTTTCGCGGTGAGAGCCGCGACATCGGCGCGCCTCAGGTCTTCGGTGGCCAGGTGCTCGGCCAGGCGCTGGTTGCGGCGACTGCCACGGTCGAAGACCGGATCGTGCATTCGCTGCACGCGTATTTCCTGCGGCCCGGAGACTGCAACGCGCGCATCGTCTACGAAGTGGATCGCAGCCGTGATGGCTCGAGTTTCTCCAGCCGGCGCGTCACCGCCATTCAGCACGGCGAGCAGATCTTCAAC
>DATBIF010000239.1:0-6026 GCA_036557045.1 Steroidobacteraceae bacterium | reverse complement strand
CTCAACGAGCCGCTGCGTCACCCGGATCACAAGAAGCCCGTCACGCGGCGCGACTTCCTGGCGCAGGGATTCCTCACGGGATCGGCGACCGTCATGGCGCCGGCGCTGCTCGGGATGCTGCTGAAGCCGGGCCTGGCGCGCGCTGCGCTGTCAAATGACATCAACAACCTGCTGCCCGTCTGCAAGATCACGGCGGGCGCGGGCAAGGTCCCGTTCATCTGCTTCGATCTCGCCGGTGGCGCAAACATCGCCGGCTCGAACGTGCTCGTCGGTCAGCAGGGCGGTCAGCTTGACCTGCTCTCGACCGCGGGTTATTCGAAGCTCGGTCTGCCCGGCAACATGACGCCGGCGAGCTCCACCACGAACTTCATCAATACCCAGTTCGGTCTGGCGTTTCACAGCGACAGCGCGTTCCTGCGCGGCATGCTGACGCGCGCGTCCGCGGCCGCGATGGCCAACACCAACGGTGCCGTGATTCCGGCGCGCTCGGAGAACGACACCGGCAACAATCCGCACAACCCGATGTACGGTATCGCCAAGACGGGCGCGAAGGGCGAGCTGCTGACCCTCATCGGCTCGCAGAACTCCGACTCGGGCGGCAACTCGATGGCGCCCGCGATGATGATCGATCCGACCGTGCGGCCGACCAAGGTCGATCGCACCAGCGACGCCAGCGGTCTCGTCGATACGGGTGAGCTCGGGACGCTCCTCGGCAGTCAGGCCGACACGGTGTCGGTGATGGAATCGATCGAGCGCATCAGCCGCTTCAAGCTGGATGCGGTCAATACCAAGCTCGGCAGCCCGGGCGATCCGGATACCAAGCAGCTGGCGCAGTGCGGTTACGTGAAGACCGCGTACCTCGCCGACAAGTTCGGCAACCCTGCGGCGATCGACCCCTCGAAGGATACGGACATCAAGGGCGCCGCGGGCATCTTCACCGATGCCGAGTACGACGGCGACAATGAATTCGAGAAGACTGCTTCGGTCATGAAGCTGGTGATCGAGGGTTACGCGGGCGCCGGCACGATCTCGATGGGTGGCTTCGACTACCACACCGGCGACCGCTCGACCGGCGAGGGGCGCGACTTCCGCGCCGGCGCGTGCATGGGCGCGTGCATCGAGTTCGCTCACCGGCGTGGCGTGCCGCTCATGTTGTACGTGTTCAGCGATGGCTCGCTCTCGAGCAACGGCATGATCGACAGCTCCGCGGGCGGCCGCGGCAAGGGTGTGTGGACCGGCGACAACCAGTCGACCGCCGCTTCGTTCTTCCTGGTGTATAACCCGGCCGGCCCGACAACGCCCATTCGTCAGCAGATCGGCTATTTCCGCGCCAGCGGTGACGTCGAGACCGCCTCACATCCAGGCGCCAATGCGGTCAACCTGCTGGTGGAGACGGTGATCTTGAACTACATGGCGCTGCACGGCGAAGAGGGTAACTTCCCGACGCTGTTCCCGAACAATGGCCTCGGTAGCCCCGCGCTGCGGAGCAGCCTGATCGCCTTCAACAAGATCACGTGAACGTCAAGATCGGCGGCTGACAACGCCCACCTCGTCTTACACGCGGATGGATGCGGCGCGCCCGGCGCGCCGCGTTCGACGCTTGTCGCCAACCGGCGACTGCGGGACTGTGCACGTGGTCGCGTATTATGTTCTTCCGGCGTGTAAGCTCCTGCACTCGCGTGCCGGAGGCTGAAATCAGCGAGATGGTGCGGATGCTTTCCTTTTGCAGTTCCTTCATCGCGTCCACTAAGCGCACCCGGCGTCACTTCAGCGCCTGCATGCGCAACGCCTGCGCTGCTGCAGTGTTCGGCGGGCTGCTCGCCTCGAGCGCGGTGCAGGCGGATCTCGCCGGCGCGACCGCTCCCGATTTCGTGCTCAGGAGTCTTGCCGGCGAGAACCTGCGGCTCTCGGAGCATCTCGGCGAAGTCGTGATGCTCAACTTCTGGGCGAGCTGGTGCGGCTCGTGTCGCCAGGAGATGCCGCAGCTCGATCGCCTGTACCACACGTATCGCAGCGCCGGGTTCGTGGTGCTGGGCATCAACGTGGATGACGACGTCACGCGCGCCGTGGACGTGGCGAACGCGCTCAAGGTTTCCTACCCGGTGATGCTCGATCCGAAGAAGAGCGTCGCCCCCAGGTACCAGCTGGGCGAGTTGCCGATGAGCGTGCTCATCGATCGCTCCGGAGTGGTGCGCTTCATCCACAGCGACTACCAGGCCGGCAAGGAACCACCCTACGTGGCGGAGCTGCGCCGCCTGCTCAACGAGTAAGCACGCGTGCAACATTACTCACTCATCATCGACGAGGTGCCGCAAGTGCGATCGCGCGACGCCACCAGAAGCTTGCCGAGGCCGGTCCCGGACGGGGTGCGCCGTCCACGAAACCTGTGCGGACCTTCCCCAGGTGTGCTCCGGTCGCTGGCGCAATGGTGCCGCGCGAGCTTCGTGTCGGTGGCACTGCTCTGCGCCGCCGGCGCATTGGCTGACGGCGCCGCGCCCGCGGCGAATGCGCCCGCGGCGTCGACTGCGACGGCGCCGGCGGCTGCGCCGCCGGCCGCGACTGCGCCTGCCGGCGCGAGCGGCGGAGAGTTCAAGAGCCTCGACCAGGAAGTGCAGTCGCTCAAGACCGAAGTCGTCGAGCTCAACAAGGACCTCTTCGTGCTCGAGGAGGAGCTGCTGTTCCCCGCGAACACGCAGATCGCGGTGTTCGTGTCACTCGATGTCGGCGATTTCTTCGCGGTCGATTCGGTGACGCTCAAGATCGATGACAACGAGGTCGCCAACTACCTCTACACGCAGCGCGAGGCGGAAGCCCTGATGCGCGGCGGCGTACATCGCCTGTACCTCGGCAACCTCAAAGTCGGCAAGCACGAGCTGGTCGCGTTCTTCACCGGCAAGGGCACGCACGAGCGCGACTACAAGCGCGGCGCGACGCTGAGCTTCGACAAGGGCATCGGCGCGAAGTACCTCGAGCTCAAGATCAGCGACCGGGTGCGCAAGCTCCAGCCGGAGTTCATCGTCAAGGAGTGGGAGTAGGGCGGTGCGCTGGCGGCGCGCAACCATCGCGGCACTCGCCCTGGGTGCACTCGCGGGGCGCGCGAGCGCCGCGGACGAGCCCGCGGCGCCGGCTGCTGCACCGGCTGCGCAGCAGGCGAGCGGCACGCTCGCGCCGACCAGGATCAAGGACCTCTACTACGGCGACGTACTCTTCTATTTCTACCAGGATGATTACTTCGGTGCGCTGACGCGCCTGCGCGCGGCGCAGGAGAAGGACCGCGTCTCCCATCACGCCGACGAAGCCGAGCTCCTGCTCGGCGGGCTGTGGCTCTCCTACGGCGAGCACATCGAGGCGGGCAAGATCTTCGAGCGGCTCCTGGCGAGCAATGTTTCTCCCTCGGTCGCCAATCGCGCCTGGTATTACCTCGGCAAGATCTGGTACCAGCGCGGCTACTGGTCGGAAGCCGAGGGCGCGCTGCGCAAGGTCAAGGGTGAATTGCCGCCGCGCCTCGAGGGCGAGAAACGCAACCTCCTCGCGCAGGTGCTGATTCAGCAGGGACGCTACGACGATGCGATCGCGGAGCTCAATGGGTGGCGTGGCTCGCCGGACTGGACGGCTTACGCGCAGTTCAACCTGGGCGTGGCGCTGGTGCGCAAGGGTCGCATGAACGATGCGGCGGCACTGCTCGACGGCGTGGGGCGCATCCCGACCAGTGACGAAGAGCTGCTGGCGCTGCGCGACAAGGCCAACCTGGCGCTCGGCTACGCATACCTGCAGGCCGACCAGCCCGCGAATGCGAAGATCCCGCTGCAGCGCGTGCGCCTGCAGGGCGTGCAGTCCAACAAGGCGTTGCTCGCGGTCGGCTGGGCCGATTCGGCGGAGCAGAAATACCGCGAGGCGCTGGTGCCGTGGATGGAGCTGCACGGGCGCAATCTCCTCGACGCAGCGGTGCAGGAATCGTATCTCGCCGTGCCGTACGCGTTTGCCAAGCTCAATGCGAACGCGCAGGCCGCCGATTACTACAACACGGCGATCAACTCCTACACGAGCGAGTCCGCGCGCATCGATGAATCGATCGCGGCGATTCGCGCCGGGAAGTTGCTCGACACGCTGATCGCGAACGATCGCGAAGGCCGGAATGGCTGGTTCTGGCAACTCGAGAACCTGCCACAGGCGCCGGAGTCGCGTTACCTCTATCACCTGCTGGCGGGCAACGAGTTCCAGGAAGGTCTGAAGAACTATCGCGATCTCAACTTCATGCAGCGTAATCTCGCGGAATGGTCGCGCAGCCTGGTGGCTTTCGGCGACATGGTGGATACGCGGCAGAAGGCGTACGAGCAGCGCCTGCCGAAGATCGATGCCAGTCTTTCCGGCGTCGATCCCAAGGCGCTGCAGGACAAGCGCGTCGAGCTCGAGTCGCGCCTCAACGAGGCGGAGCATGGCGGCGATGTCGTCGCGCTCGGCACGGCCCACGAGCAGGACATGTGGGCGAGGATCATCGGCATGGAGGATGCGCTCGCCGCCCAGCCGGACGATCGCTCGCTCGACGAGACTCGCGACAAGGTGCGCCTCCTGAAAGGCGTGCTCTCATGGCAGATGAACGAGAGCTACAAGGCGCGGATCTGGACGACACGCCGCAGCCTGAAGGAGCTCGACCTCGCGCTGCGCGAAATGGAAAAGCGCTGGCTGCGTGTGCAACAGGCACGTGACAGCTTCCCGAACGATACGGCCGGATTTGCCACGCGGGTCGCGGCACTGAAGCCGCGCATCGACGCGCTCAATACGCGTCTCGCGGCCGCGAGCCAGGCGCAGGGCGAGTACCTCGCCGGGATCGCCGTCAAGGAGCTCGAGGCCCAGAAGGGCAGGCTCGCGAGCTACCAGGTGCAGGCGCGTTTCGCGCTCGCGACCATCTATGACCGCGCGGCGAACGCTGGGAGCACCCAGTGAAACTGCGCCACCTGATGCTGATCGGCGCGTCGGGCCTGCTCGCCGCGGGGACGCTGTGGGCTGGCAAGCCGAAGAAGGCTGAGCCGACGGTTGGCGACCTCAGCGGCCGGCAGGTCGAGGTGCAGACCGACAAGAAGCCCGTCGACGCCGGCTCGGCCCGCGCGATGGAAAACTATCGCGAATTCCTCAACCTCAATTCCAATGATCCAGCGTTGCGCGCCGAGGCCATGCGCCGGCTCGGTGACCTGAATCTCGAAGCGAGCGAGATCGAGCGCGGCGAGCGCGAGCAGACGTCCGCCGATGCGCTGCAGTCGGGCGAGGCGATCAAGCTCTACACCGCGCTGCTCGAGTCCTACCCGGACTATCGCCAGAGTGACGGTGTGCTGTACCAGCTCGCACGCGCGTATGAAAGCAACGGTCAACCCGAGCAGGCGCTCGATGCGCTCGACCGCCTGGTCAGCCGCTTCCCGTCGAGTCCGCTGATCGACGAGGCACAGTTCCGGCGCGGCGAGATCCTGTTCAGCGCCAAGCGTTACCCGGACGCGGAGCGCGCCTACGCGGAGGTGATCCGTCGCGGTCCCAAGTCGACGTTCTACGAGCAGAGCCTCTACAAGGATGGGTGGTCGCTGTTCAAGCTGGCCAAGAGCGACGAGAGCCTCGCTTCGTTCGGCAAGCTCCTCGATCGCAAGCTCGTCGATCCCAAGGACCCGCACAAGGTCATCGACATGCAGACGCTGTCACGGCCCGAGCGCGAGCTGCTTGACGACACCTTCCGGGTGACCAGCATTACCTTCTCGTATCTCGACGGGGCGAGGTCGATCGACGCGTTCGTCGCCAAGCGCAACAACCCGCCGTATTCCTACTTGCTGTATTCCGCGCTGGGCGACCTCTATATCACCAAGGAGCGCTACCAGGATGCCGCGGAAACCTACGAGGCCTTCGTGAAGCGCGACCCGATCGACCCGAATGCACCGCTCCTGCAGGTGCGCGCGATCGAGGCGTATCGCAAGGGTGGTTTCGCCTCGCTGGTGTTGACCGGCAAGGAACAGTTCCTCGAGCGTTACGGTTTTGGCACGCCGTTC
>DATBIF010000238.1:0-3761 GCA_036557045.1 Steroidobacteraceae bacterium | reverse complement strand
GGTTTCAGCGAAGTGAGAGGATGGCTGAGGTGAATTGTATCCACTAATGATCATTCAGGTGTGGCAACTTTCGGGTAATTACTCACCCCGCATGACGCGCTGATCACGCGGTGGCTGGCTCGGCCGCGTGTGTGGCGAGGGCGTCGCGGATGGCGGCGAGGGCACTCCGGCCGTTGCGGCGGCCGGTCTCCACAATGGAGCAGAGGGCCATGTAGGCTTTCGCCCCCCACCTGGAGCGGAACCCGTTCGTGACCTTGCGGCTATGCGGTGCACCGCATAGCCGCAACTATGCCCAGCCTACGATTATGCTGAGTGGACGTGCATGAACTTCTGAAGCTCCCCGGTTTTCAACAGTTTAGTGAGATCGCACCGCTTCCTGGCTCCGCATAATTCGGGGCCTCCCTCGCTGTCGTGATGGCAATGAGAGGAAGCAACGAATGAGCGGCTCGAATGACGATCACTTCTGCGGCCGGCAGTTCTTGGATGCAGGCAATCTTGCCTCGCTGGTCGCGAAGTTCACGCGCCATCTCTCACGAGGCGGGTACACCGAGCTGTCGGTGCGCGCCTACGACGATGCAGCCCGCCACCTGGCGCACTGGTTGGGCGAGGCCAGGATCGCCGTCGCCGGGATCGATGAGGCCGTCGTTGATCGCTTTGCGCGACACCGATGCCGATGCCCAGGTGGACGTCGTACAAAGCAGCTTTCTGCTAAGTACGTACGGCGCGTGCGCCGGTTCGTCGCGTTTCTGGCCGAGCGCGGGATCGCGCCGCAGAAGAGAACGCCCGTAGCCCCGGTGCCCGACCGCCGCGTGGTGGAGTTCCAGGACTGGCTGCGGGGGCATCGCGGCCTCAGCAAGAGAACGATTGAGCTGCACGGCCATTTGCTCATGCGGCTGCTGCCCGCGCTCGGAGCCCGACCGCGCACCTGGGATGCCCAGCATATCCGGGAGGTCATCATTGCCGAGACGAAGCGGGTGGCCCGTGGCCACGTGAAGAAGATGGCCTCCACGCTGCGAGGCTATGTGCGCTTCCTCAGCGCGAACGGCCGGTGCCGGGCGGGCCTCGAGCATGCCGTGCCGATCATCGCGCAGTGGCGGCTGTCGACGCTGCCGCGCTACATCGATAGTGCGCAGGTCGAACAACTCATCGCCACGTGCGACACGAGCACATCGACCGGCTTGCGCGACCGGGCGATTCTACTGCTGCTCGCGCGCCTGGGATTGCGCGCCGGCGACATCGTCTCGCTGCGCCTCGGCGATCTCGACTGGAAGCGGGCCACTGTCTCTGTCCGGGGCAAGGGACGACGAGAGACGAGGTTGCCGCTGCCGCAAGATGCCGGCGACGCCGTGCTCGCTTATCTCGAGCGAACGAGACCGCGCGTCGAGAGTGACCGTGTCTTCTTCATGCTGAACGCGCCGATCCGCCCGCTCGTCGACTCGCGCGCGGTCACAGGCATCGTCCGCGGCGCCATCCGCAAGGCCGGGATCGATGCCCCGACGAAGGGCGCCAGTCTGCTCCGGCATTCGGCCGCGACGGCAATGCTGCGTGGTGGCGCCACGCTCGACATGGTCGGTGCCGTGCTGCGGCACCGCTCGCCGGACATGACCGCGCACTATGCCAAGGTCGACGTCACGATGCTGCGGCAGATCGCGCAGCCCTGGCCGGGAGGCGCGTGATGCTGAGCCGAGATCTTGAACGATACGTCGACGGCAAGCGCTCGCTGGGCTTCAAGTTCCGCAGCCAGGCGGTCCTGCTCAGAAGCTTCGTCGCGTTCGCGGAGGAGCGCGGCGACCGCTACGTCAAGTCTGCCTGCGTGCTCGACTGGGCCGGCGAGGCGCCATCCCCGGAGCACCGCCGCAATCGGCTGCTCACGGTGCGGCGCTTCGCGCTGGCGATGCACGCCGAGAATGCCCGTCATCAGGTTCCCGAGACGGAAGCGCTCGGGCGCGCCACGACCAAGCGTCGCCCGCCCTACATCTATGCACCCGACAATATCGTTCGGTTGCTTCGGGCTGCGACGGCGCTCGGGCCCGCCGGCTCGATGAGGCCGCTCATGTACACGACGCTCCTCGGCCTCATTGCCGCGACCGGCGTACGGATTGCGGAGGCCTTGGCGCTGTGCCTGGATGACGTGACCGCCGACGGTCTCGTGATCCGAGAGACCAAGTTCCAGAAGACGCGTCTGCTGCCGCTACATGAGACGGTGCGGCAGGCGCTCGACAGGTATCTGACCTCTCGACGCGACGTGCTTGGCGGGAGCAGGCTCTTCGTATCGGGCGCTGGACGCGCGCTGCCCTACAACAGCGTGCGGTATGTCTTCCTCACATTGCTCGACCGCGCCGGGCTCAGGGGCGCACACGCCGGGCGTGATCCGCGCATCCACGATCTTCGCCACACCTTCGCGGTCCGCTCGCTGGAGCAGTGCGGCCACGATTGCAGCGCGGTGGCGCGCCATGTCGTGGCGCTCAGCACCTACCTCGGTCATGCGCACGTAACCGACACCTACTGGTACTTGCAGGCGACGCCGGTCCTGATGCGCCAGATCGCCGAGGCCGGCGAAGCACTGCTCGTGGGAGGCGCCGCATGACCGCGCTCGCTGCCCACTTGAGCACCTTCCTGCGCGAGCATCTACCCAGGGAGCGCAGAGCCAGCCAGCATACGTGCGAGGCCTACGCGCAGAGCTTCCAGCTCCTGCTCGGCTTCGCCGCTGCCCGCCTCAAGATCGCACCGTCGAAGATTGATCTCGAGCGGCTCGACGTGCCGCTGATCCTGGCCTTCCTCGATCATCTGGAGAAGAAGCGCGGCAACTCGGCACGCACGCGCAATGCCCGGCTCGCCGCGATCAACTCGTTCTTCCGCTTCATCGAGTACCGGGTGCCGTCCTGCCTGGACCAGGCGCGTCGCATCCACGCGATCCCGATGAAGAAGACCGATCAGGCGCTCGTCGGCTATCTGGCCCGTGACGAGCTGCAAGCACTGCTCGATGCGCCGGATGCCCGCACCGTGTCCGGGCTCCGCGACCGGGCGATGCTGCATCTGGCCTTCGCCGCCGGCATGCGCGTGTCGGAGCTGGTCGGCCTCCGGCTCGATCAGATCAGCCACCAGGGGCTTGCCACCGTCCACATCATCGGCAAGGGCCGCCGAGAGCGTGTCTTGCCGCTGTGGAAGGAGACAACTGCAGCTGTGACAGCGTGGCTGAAAGTACGCCCGGACAGCAGGTCGCCCGAGCTGTTCGTCAATGCGCGAGGACAAGCGATGACGCGCTCCGGCTTCGAATACATCCTGGCCAAGCACGTCACCACGGCCTCGCGTGCCGCGCCGTCGATCACTGCCAAGCGCGTCAGCCCGCACGTGCTGCGCCACACTTGCGCCATGCACACGCTCCAGGCAACACGCGACGTACGGAAGGTGTCGCTCTGGCTCGGACACGCCAGCCTGCAGAGCACCGAGGTCTATCTGCGCGCCGACCCCACCGAGAAGCTCGAGGCGCTCGCCGCGATGACGCCGCCGTCATTGAAACCCGGCCGCTTCCGCGCGCCGGACAAGGTCATGGCCATGCTGAGCACGGCCGGGCGCAAGCCGAAATATGCGGACTGAGACCAGAGAGAAACCCGCGGCGGGCCAAAACATCCCGCCGCGGACTCAGCATAACCGTGGGCTGGGCATAGTTGCGGCTATGCGGTGCACCGCATAGCCGCAAGGTCACGAACGGGTTCCGCTCCAGGTGGGGGGCGAAAGCCTACATGGCCCTCTGCTCCATT
>DATBIF010000237.1:0-4410 GCA_036557045.1 Steroidobacteraceae bacterium | reverse complement strand
GCCAAGGAATGGGGACTGCGAACGCTTCGCTCGCTCGGGCTCAGCAACGTCCACGCCGAAGACTTCGTGAAGGAAAACGTCTGGTTTCGCGGTGCGGAGTCCGCGCAGGTCACTGCGC
Source organism: Steroidobacteraceae bacterium (assembly GCA_036557045.1). Classification (GTDB taxonomy): domain Bacteria; phylum Pseudomonadota; class Gammaproteobacteria; order Steroidobacterales; family Steroidobacteraceae; genus DATBVX01. Next base: position 4,292 of record DATBIF010000237.1, on the reverse strand, counting down.
CCTACCCTCACGTGCTTGCCATCCTGGGACTCGGCAACAGCGTGCCCACGCTGCCGGAAGGCGTGGAGGCACAGATCCGGGTGTTCGCAAGCCTGGAAGAGCTCGCGGCCGTGCCGCCTGGGCTTCTCGACGGGCGCATCGCGGTGCTCAACCAGCCGCTCAGCGTCGCGCAGGGCGAGGAAGGCTACCGCGCCCTCGCGCGTGGACGACGAGAAGGGCCCTCGATCGCGGCGGCGCGCGGTGCCGTCGCCTTCCTGATGCGCTCGCTCTCGACGAGCGATTCCCGCCTGCCTCACACCGGCGCGATCCGTTACACAGAAGGCACACCTCGGATTCCCGCCGCGGCGCTCGGCGTGCCCGACGCCGACCTGCTCGCACGTCTCGCGTCCGGCGGACAACCGGTGAGCGTGCGCCTGAACCTTTCATCGACGACGGTGGCCCGGGCACCGGCCTGGAACGTCGTGGGCGAAGTCCTCGGCAGGGATGCGAGCGGGGAAGTGATCGTCATCGGAGGGCATCTCGACAGCTGGGATGTCGCTGAGAGCGCGACGGACGATGGCGCGGGTATCGCGATCTGCCTGGCGGCGGCTCGCCTGATTGCCGACTTGCCCCGACAGCCGCGACGCACGATTCGCGTGGTGTTGTGGGGCTCAGAGGAAACCGGCGGGAGTGGCTTGGCCTTCGCGCAACGGCACCGCGACGAGACACCGAACATGGTGCTCGCGAGCGAGAGTGACATGGGAAGCGGCAGAATCTACCGGATTGCGTTCTCTGCCAACGCGTGGGCCGACCCGAAGCTTCTGGATCTCGCCCGGGTGCTGGCGCCGCTCGGAATCGTCACGAGTGCCGAAGCGGCAACATTTGCCGGCACCGACGTCGACGAGCTGTTCAAGGCGGGCGTGCCGATCGTCCGCATGAGCCAGGACGCGCACCGCTACTTCGCGACGCATCACTCCGCGGATGACACGCTCAACAAGGTCGACCGCGCGGACCTCGATCAGAACGTCGCTGCCTGGGCGGCAATGCTCTATGTGGTGGCTGAAAGCGGCGTCAACTTTCGGAATATCGCTCGCCCGTAGCGGCCTCAGGCATCAAAGAACGCGAGCGTCCGCACCTCGACGCTTTCGCGTGGCAGCGCATTCGCCGGCGCTTGCGGGTCGCAGAACGCGGTGTGAGGCGAGAAACGCGCGGTCCCGTCTTGCGCCGAATCGAAGCACTTGAGGAGCAGCACCTCGTCGGGCGCCATCCCCGGCGCGTAGAACCAGCGGTGCGCGGGATTGTATTTCACGGTGTAGAACTCGCCGACCCGATCCGGATAGATGAGTTCGGTAGCGACCAGGTCGTCGACGGCGACGCTGCGCGCATCGGTTACAGCCAGCGGCGCGTCCAGCAACGGACCGCGGAGCGGTCGCCACAAATTGATCACGGCGTAGCGACACCCAGCCAGCGCTCCAGCGTCATCACCGAGAACGTCGCGCGCTCGCCTCGGGCCCGATGCAGCGGTGAAGTCGACGTGCACGCGATGGACCGGTGGGCGCGTGGTCGTCGCGGTTCCACGCGACCCACCGGTCGTACGACCGCGAAGGGTGTGATCGAAGACGATGACGCGCGAGGCGCCCGTCAGCTCGGCCACGACCTCGGCGGATTCTGCGTAGTACGACTCGCGAATGGCTGCGGCATCATCGAAACGGCGAAACCCGCTCGGCGCCGCAGCAAACTGAAAGCCCTCGCGGTCGACTGAAAAGCGCTGTGCGTGTGGGCGCAAGCTCCGGATCGCTACCGTCCGGTCTTCGTATTCCGCCGTCGATTGAGGCTCGCCGGGCGGAGGGTCGTCAGCGTAGTTGCGCGGCCGTTCCTTCGGCGCGACGACGTAGCTGACACGACCGCTGACCTGCGGAAGCGATGCGGTTGCAGCGCCGCTCAATCGCACGTGGCGCACTCCTTCAGTCCGAAGTGCTGCTGCAGCCGCTGAATGCGCCTGGCCTCGGCCGACTCTGCGCCATCGGAGGCCCGTTCCGCCTGGGGATCAATCCAATACACGGCATCGAACGGCACCGAGCCCTGGCTGATGCGCGCAATGATCGTGTCGAAGATCGAATACTGTCGAGTGCTCATCGAGTGCCTCCTGCCTGCGTCCCGGATCGCGCCGATCGCGATCCGTTGGGACGCGGGCAGGTTGCGCTCGGGCGCTCAAGCGAACAAACAGTGTCTCTTTACCGCCATTAAGTTTTGCTTTAGCCCTCACGCCGCCTTGGGGAACGCGAGTGACTGGCGCCACGCGGGCAATTCAGCCAGCGCGGCGTGCCAGCGGCAGATCTCGGGATATTTCGCGAGGGGAATCTGCGCCGGCATCGCCAGGTTGAGCGGCGCGCCCAGCGAGAAATCCGCGATCGTGAGCTGGTCGCCCGCGACGTACTTGCGGCCCTTGAGCTGCGTCTCGAGAACCGCCGCGGAACGATGGAAGCGCTCCGCGCCCTTTGCGAGCTCGGCCGGATCGGCCTCGCCGATGTTCAGCAGCTTCTTGACCAGGCGCTCGAAGATCATGATCGCGCAGGCCGAGTCCCAGTGAGCCAGATCCCAGAATTGCCAGCGCGTGACGTCGAGGCGGGCACGCGGCTCGGTCGGCAGGAGTCCGCTCTCAGGCTTCTTGTCGGCCAGGTACTGCAGGATCGCATTCGCCTCCCACAGCACGTAGCCATCTTCCTCGAGCACTGGCATGCGCTGGTTGGGGTTCAGAGCGGTGAACGGAGCCAGTCGCTGCTCGCCCCGGGCGAGATCGACCACGTGCTGCTGGTAGTCGAGGCCGAGATGGTTGGCGACCGCGAGGACCTTGAAGGCGCGCGGCGAAGGCGGAAACACGTAGAGATTCAACATGACGTCCCTCCTGCGATGAACTATTGGGCGGCGGCGGCGTACAGACCGAGGATTGCGGTCCAGCCGTTGGGTGCATCGACGGCACCGCGCAGCGCCGGTCCCTGCTCTCCATAACGCTCGAGATTGCGGTGTTCGAGTTCGACGAGAGTCCCGCTGGTGCCGTCCGCCAGGAAACGGACCTCCACCTCGGACGTCACGCTCGGGTCGTACTTGAACTGCGGGCTGAGTTGCCAGCCGAGGACCAGGCGCGCCGGCGGCTCCCATAGCAGCACCTTGCCGACGTCGCATTCCGAGCCATCCTGGTTGCGCTGAAACCAGCGGCCACCGGCGCGCGGCTCGATCACCGCCTCTTTCATCGGCAGGCTGCCGACCGAATGACTGAGCGGCCACCAGCGTCCGATCCCCGCGGTGAATACTTCGAATGCGCGCGCGGGCGGCGCGCTAACGCGGACGCTTTTGCGGACGGGTGCGACCGTGAGGGTGCGGTTCATCGTGCTTTCCTTTGGCGGTGGGGTGAGCGCGCTGCTGGCGCTCGATCTCGTCGTGGAAGGCGGCCAGGGCCTGGTCCCAGAACTGGTCGAGCCACTTGCGCAACGGCCCGAGCCCGTGCGGATCGATGTAGTAGACGCGCCGGGCGCCTTCAGCCCGGTCGGCAACGAGGCCCGCCTCTTTGAGAACCTTGAGGTGCTGTGAGACCGCGGGACGGCTGACCGGCATTTCCTCCGCGATCTCACCCACCGCACGCGGACCCGAGCGCAGGTGCTCGAACACCTGGCGCCGGGTCGGATCGGCGAGCGCCGCCAATGCGCGTTCGTAAGCCATGCCTTACGGTAAATGATTGCTTACCGCAAGGCAAGCCCCCTAGCGCATGCAGACGGCCTCGACGTTGTTGCCGTCGGGATCCACGAGGAACGCCGCGTAGTACTTGGGGCCGTAGTCCGGGCGCGCACCGGGCTTGCCGTGATCACGGCCACCCGCAGCAAGTCCAGCAACGTGAAACTGGTCGACCGCTTCGCGGCTGTTCGCCCTGAACGCCACGTGTGCCGCGCTGCCGGCGGCGCTGTCGCCTGCATGCAGCCACAGGGCGGGCTCGCCCTTCGGGCCGAGGCCGGCACCGCTGGCGTCGCGCGAACACAGTACGTAGCCGAGCGCCGCGAGCGCAGCTTCGTAGAAACGCACGCTCGCGCCAAGATCCTTCACTCTCAAACCGATGTGATCGTACATGATGACCTCCTCGATTGCGGGAGGCCAGGCTAGAGCGTGGTGGCGAGGCGCTCTTGGAGAATCTTGCGCTCCCCCTGTGCAAGCTGTCTGAACTCGCGGGGCGACACGCCGGCGGCGCGTCTGAAGGTGCGCACGAAGTTCGAAAGATCCCCGAAGCCGATCTCATAGGCGATGTCGCTGATCCGGCGCGTGTC
>DATBIF010000236.1:0-2647 GCA_036557045.1 Steroidobacteraceae bacterium | reverse complement strand
ACTGTAGGTGCCGGGCGCGATCCAGCTCAGGATCACGTAGATGAAGAGCGCGATGATGTAGAACCAGATGATGCTGCGGGCGAGGTCGAGCGCGGCGGCGATGAGCAGCGTGCGGCCCGGCGGCAGGGTCCCGGTGTAGAGCCACAGCTGCACCGACATCACGATCAGCTCGACGACCAGCAGCGCCACGATCGATGCGAGGTCGATCTTGCCGACGGGCGGGATCACGCGCCGCAGCGGCAGCACCAGGGGATTGGTGACGCGCACCACGGCCTGTGCTATCGCGTTGCGGAAATCGGCACGCGCGAGCTGCAGGATCACCCGCAGCAGGAAGGCGAAGAAGACCAGGGACAGCAGTGAGTTGATGATGAAGCGGATCGCGTCCATCGTGTCCGTTTACCCGTCGTTGTTTCCGCCGCCCTATTGTCTGGCCAGCTCCGCGGCACGCCGGGCGGCTGCCCCCACGGCGCGCGTCACGATACCACGCAGGTCCGAGCTCTCAAGTTCCTTGAACGCAGCCTCCGTGGTTCCGCCCTTAGAGGTGACCTGCGCACGCAGCTCCGCCGGCTCGCTGATCCGTTGATGCGCCATGCAGCCTGCGCCGTAGGCGGTCTCGATGCTGAGGGTGCGCGCGACCTCCGCTGGCAAGCCCAGGCCACGCCCTGCCTCCTCCAGCAACTCGATCAGCCGAAAGAAGTACGCAGGCCCGCTTCCTGACACGGCGGTGACGACATCGATGAGCTCCTCGCGTTCGAGCCACACCGTGCCGCCGACGCTCCCGAGTATCGAAGCCGCGAGCTCGCGATCGGCCGCAGTGACGCTGGCGCGTGCGTACAGTGCCGTGACGCCGCAACCGAGGAGCGCCGGGCGATTCGGCATCGTACGCACGATGCGCTCGTGGCCGCCGAGCCACAGTGCCATGGCATCGATGCGAACACCCGCTGCCACCGAGATGAGCAGCGCGCCTCGCTCCGCGACCGTGCCCGCCAGCTCGGCCAGCGTGTCCCGCATCACCTGCGGCTTCACGGCAACGATCAGGACGTCGGCATGCTGTGCGGCGGCTACGTTGCTCGTCGTGGTGCGCACGCCGAACTCCGCGCGCGCCGACTGCAGCTGTTGCTCCGAAGGGTCCGCGACGCTGATGCCGGCGGGATCGGTGCCCGTGCGCGTCAGTCCGCCGAGCAACGCGCGGCCCATGTTGCCGGCGCCGATGAATGCGATCCGAGGCAGTTGCATCACGATTCCCCTCTACTTGGAACTCTGGCGCGCGCCGAAGATGGCCGTGCCGATCCGGACATGCGTCGCGCCTTCGGCAATAGCCGCTTCGAAGTCATCGCTCATGCCCATCGACAGCACATCGAGCGAGCGGCCCTTGAGGTTCAGAGCATCGCGCAATTCCCGCAACGCACGGAAGCGCGCACGCTGCAGGCCCACGTCGTGCGCAGGCGGCGGGAGGCACATCAGGCCGCGCAGCTTCAGGCGTTCAAAGCCCGAGACTTCCTGCACCAGCGTCTCGAGCTCCTGCGGCGGGACGCCCCCCTTGCCCGGCTCCTCGACCAGCTTGACCTGCAGGCAGACCTGCAGCGGCGGCGCGTGGTAGGGACGCTGCTCGTTCAAGCGCCGGGCAATCGCGACGCGATCGAGGCCGTGGACCCAGGCGAAGTGCGTGGCGATCGGTCGGGTCTTGTTCGACTGCACCTGGCCGATGAAGTGCCAGCGCGTGTCCGGGCTCGCCAGCGCTTCGATCTTGGGGAGCGCCTCCTGCGGGTAGTTCTCGCCGAAGTCGCGCACGCCGAGCGCATGCACGGCGCGCACCGCCTCGATGGGCTGCGCCTTGCTGACAGCCACGAGTGTGATCTGCGTCGGGTCGCGCCCCGCGGTCCTGGCGGCCGCGGCGATGCGCGAATGCACATTGGCCACGTTTTCGGCCCAATTCTGCGGAACAATTAACATATTGGCTGTGTTGGGGCTCCGCTATACTGACGCCGCTTTTTTCGACCGGTGAGCGGCTGCCGGGCGCGCGAACGCGTCCGAGCCAAACCCGGACTTCAGGGAGCTCGAATGGCAGTCGACATCGCGCAACTGCTGGCGTTCGCCGTCAAGAACAATGCCTCGGACCTGCACCTGTCCGCGGGCGTGCCGCCCATGATCCGCGTGGACGGCGACATGAAGCGGATCAACATGCCGGCGCTGACGCACAAGGAAGTGCACAGCATGGTGTACGACATCATGAATGACAAGCAACGGAAGGCTTACGAAGAGTTCTTCGAGACCGACTTTTCGTTCGAGATTCCGAAGCTCGCGCGCTTTCGCGTCAACGCGTTCAACCAGAACCGCGGCGCGGGCGCAGTCTTCCGTAACATCCCGTCGCAGATCCTGACGCTCGACGATCTCGCGGCGCCGAAGATCTTCAAGGACCTGTGCATGCTGCCGCGCGGCCTGGTGCTGGTCACCGGCCCGACCGGCTCCGGCAAGTCCACGACCCTCGCCGGCATGGTGAATCACTGTAACGACAACCGTCCCGACCACATCATCACCATCGAGGACCCGATCGAGTTCGTGCACGAGAGCAAGCGCTGCCTCATCAACCAGCGCGAGGTGCACCGCGACACGCTCGGCTTCAGCGAGGCGCTGCGCTCGGCATTGC
>DATBIF010000235.1:0-1940 GCA_036557045.1 Steroidobacteraceae bacterium | reverse complement strand
GCCTTTGGGGAGGATTGTCGTGGAGATCATGCGCGCGCCGACCTCGCCGGTGTTGCCAACCTCCACGTACTCGCCGGCGTTGGCGACAAATGTGGTACCCGCCTCGTAGGCGGCAGCACTGGTGGTGCCCATCGGGCGGATGGAGACCGCGCCGTCGATGACCGTGTTGTAGACGTTGCCACCTGGCATGTGTGGTGGCGTCCAGCTGCCGGGCGGAAATTCGATGACCATCAGCACCTGGTCGAAGTGTTCGGGTGCATCGGCGACGATGAAGCGCGTGGGATAGCGGTTCACCGGACCGGACGGCCCGGCGGCCGGCACGGGCGCAGGTGTCTGCTGTGCCAGCGCTGCGCCCACGGGCAAGACGCCGACAAGCAGTGTGGCGAGTAGCAGAGGGAGGCGATGTCGAATCACGGATTCGAGTCCTTTCTCGTCGTCCTGCCCGGTCCCCCCTGGAGAGGATGACGTGCTGGTGATGCTAGGCGTAGTCCGTGTGGCCGACTTCCGTACCAGTACGGAGCGCGACTACGGATTCAGCGACAACTCGGAAGCGCGTCGCACGAGATCGGTCTTTGAGCGCACTCTGAGTTTTGCGTACACATTCGCGAGATGCGTCTCGACCGTTCGCTCGCCGATATACAGGTGCTCTGCGATTTCTCGGGCGGTGTGACCTTCCGCTGCTAGCAGCGCGACCTGTCGCTCGCGGCGGCTGAGGCCTGACGGACCGAGTGCCGCCGCGGCTGTTCTGCGTCCACGTCCGCCGAGATGACGAAGTCCTTCGAGAGCTCGGTCTCGGCGCCAGAGGGCACCGCACGCCTGAAACGTGACCGCGGCCTGCTCGAGCGCCGCGATCGCCTCAGTTCGACTGCCGTCGAAGACTGATCGGCCAAACACGTCAAGTGCGCGGGCGTGAAGCGCTCTCCATCTCGAATGCGAGAGCACCTCGACGGCTTGCCGCGCGGCGTCGACGTTGCCGCACGAGCCAGATCCCATCGCCGCCAGTGCGTAGTAAAGCTCGTTGTCAATACTTCGCGCGATCTCTGCGAGTTGGCCCGCCGCCCCCGCGGCCGTCTCGATGTCGCCGCACTCTGAGGCGACCGCCGCGAGATCGACCAGGACCACGGCCGCGAAGGGCAGGGCCCCGGTGCGGTACACGCGCGCGGCGGTCTCCTGTAGCAGCGCAACGGCGTCCGAGCACGCGCCGGCTTGCCAGAGCATGAGCCCTTCGACGTGCCCGCACAGATGGCTGAAGAACTGCCAGTCTCGGTCGCCGAAGGCGCGCCTGGCCCGGTTCAGATCTCTGCGCGCTCGCAGCGCTTGACCCGCTTCGACCGCTGATAGCGCGGCAAACAAGACCCCGATTGCGCGTCGTTTGCTGAGCTCACCGACTGCCCGAGCAGCAGACTCCTGGCCGCAGGCGAGCGCCGAGGCGAGGTCGCCCGCGAACCAGTGGACGATCGTCTCCCACTCGGGAAGGATGCTCTCGCGCCAGGCCGGATCGAGCATCTTGGCTTCGTCGACAACAGCGAGGGCTTCCTCGACTTCGCCACTGGCCGCAAGGGCGCACGCGCGCAGATTGAGCCCGGTCGTCAGGCGGTAGACTTTCTGCTCCTGGCGCGCAATCGTGTCGCTCCGCGTGAGCGCGGTTTCACCTTCGTCGAATCGTCCGCGGATGACCGCGGCGAACCCACTCGCGTGCCACGCCTGGAGTGCCGAAAAGCGTGCACCCGCGGCCTCCGCATTCTCGGCGACCTGCCGTGCAACCGTTTCCATGCCCGGATAGTCGCCTCGCAACCCGTGGATCCATGCCAACTCGTTATCCGCGAGCAGCGCGCTACCGATATCTCCGCCCTCCTGGAAGAGCACACGCGCCTCGACGCAAGCTCGTTCCGCCTCCATCAGGTCGCCGGCTCCCCACCCCAGGAAGTTGGCAAGGCGCA
>DATBIF010000234.1:0-1723 GCA_036557045.1 Steroidobacteraceae bacterium | reverse complement strand
CCGCGGGTAATACCTGCCTCGCCACGACCTCGCTCACGAGCTACGAGCAGCTGAAGGGCGCTAAGATCAAGGGCGCGGAACTGGAGCTCGCGTGGCGGCCGGTCGAGCCGCTCCTGATCAACGCCACCTACGGCTACACGGACTGGAGCTCGCCGGACGTCGACAACTGCGACTTCAACCAGGACGGGCAGCCCGATCCGGGCCTGAGCTGCGCCGACCAGCCGAACTATGTGCCGAAGAACAACTGGAGCGCCTCGCTCTCGTATGACTTCGGCCTCGGCAATGAGTCCAAGCTCACGCCACGTGTCGATGCTTATGGACAGAGTGAGATCTGCTCGGGCGTGGCCTCGCCGCTGTCCTGCGCCGATGCCTACACGCTGCTCAATGCACGCCTCGAATGGACCAGCCCGGAAGGCGCGTGGACTGCAGCCGTTGGTGGTACCAACCTCACGGGCGAGGAGTACTTCCTGAACATCTTCGACCTGACGCCGTTCGGCCAGAACACTGTCGAGGGACAGCCTGGCCGGCCGCGCGAATGGTACGTCGAGTTCCGGCGCAGCTTCTGATGGCCGCACGACGGATGTAATGACAAGCGCGCCCGGAGACGGGCGCGCTTTCTTTTTCCCAGCGGCGCGTCGCGGCGGCGCGCAAGCCCTTCTCTTCGAACTCGGCTGCGCTCATGAGAGCTGTTGCGGGCAAGGTGGCATTCATCACGGGCGCCGGGAGCGGCATCGGTCTCGGCATCGCGCGCACCCTGCACGCGGCCGGCATGAAGGTCGTGATCGCCGATCTCAGCCAGGAGCATCTCGACCGGGCGCTGCCGCACTTCGCCGCGCGCGCAGCCGATGTTCACGCCATCCGCCTGGACGTTACCGATCGCGACGCAATGATGCGCGCTGCGGATGAAGCGGAGCGCGTTTTCGGCAGCGTCCACATCCTCTGCAACAACGCCGGTGTCGGCGTGTTCGGATCGCTCCTCGAGGCAAGCTACGACGACTGGGACTGGGCGCTGGGCGTCAACGTCGGCGGCGTCGTCAACGGCGTGCAGACATTTCTCCCGCGAATGCTGGCGCACGGCGAGGGCGCTCACGTCGTGACGACATCCTCGATGTCGGGCCTGCTCGCGGCGATCGGCGGCATCTACATCACCACCAAGTACGCGCTGGTCGGCTTCATGGAAACCTTGCGGCTCGAGCTCGCGCCCCATGGCATCGGCGTATCGGTGCTGTGCCCTGGGCTGGTGAACACGCACATCTTCGAAGGCGAGAACTCGCGCCCGGCACGCTATCGCAACACACGCTTTCGCGCGCTGGTGAGCGATGCGCCCGGCGATGTAATGCGCGAGCAGGTGCTGCCGACGGGAATGGATCCCATGGAAATCGGCCGGCGCGTGCTCGCAGGTATCCGGCGCAACCATCTCTACATCCTCACTCACCCGGAATACCGGGAAGGCCTGCGCGAGCGCTTCGATGCGATCCTCGCCTCGTTTCCGCGCGAACGGCCGCTGGCGCGCAGGGTTGCAGGCTCGGCTGCAGTGCTCCGCAACCCGATGTTCGCCGAGGAGCGCGAGCGGCGGCTGGCCGAGCACCGCAAGGCCGCAGGGAAGAGCCGCAAGCGCAAGCCGGAGCGCCAGCGTGCGCGCAAGTCCAGGTGACCGGAGAGCCCTCATGAAAGACGTGAAAGGAAAGGTTGCGTTCGTGACTGGCGGCGGCAGCGGCATTGG
>DATBIF010000233.1:0-4088 GCA_036557045.1 Steroidobacteraceae bacterium | reverse complement strand
CGAGCCCGAGGCCCGTGCCCTGCACATGTCCCTGGTAGGGCGCGCGCCCCTGGTAGAAGGGCTCGAACACGCGCCCGCGCTCATCGGCATCGATCCCGGGACCGTTATCGGCGACTTCGAGCGTCACGTCAGCGCCGCTGGATGCGAGGCTCACCACGATCCGGCCGTGCGCCGGCGTGTACTTCACGGCGTTCGACAGCAGGTTGTCGACCAGGATGCGGAGCTGCGCCTGGTCGCCTTGCAGCGTCGCGGGCGCGAGCTGTGCGTCGATCTGCAGTCCCTTGGCGGTCTTGACCAGGCTCTGGCCCTCGAGTGCGCTGCGCACCACGTCGTCCAGGGCCACCTCCGAGCGCTGCGGCGCCTCGACGCGCGGCACCTGCGTGCGTCCGAATTCCAGCAGATCCTCGATGAGGCGCTGCAACTGCATGCCGCTGTCGCGCATGATGTAGGCGATCTCGCGCTGCTCCGAGTTGAGCTGTGCGTCGTCATCGAGCAGCAGCTCCGAGCCTTCGCGGAGCGTCGTGAGCGGTGTCTTCAGCTCATGGCTGATGTGACGCAGGAATGTGGCCTTCTGCTCCTCGAGCTCGAGGATGCGACGCCGCAGCCAGTCGAGGCGGGTGCCGAGTTCTTCGAGGTCGCGCGGGCCGCGCACCGCAACGCTGGCCGCGAAGTCGCCCGAGCCCAGCCGGCGGATCTCGCCCTCGATCTGGCGCAGGGGCCGGGTGATCAGCACCACGAACACCACCGCCAGCAGAACCGCCACCGGCACTGCAGCCGCAGCCTGCAGCAGAAGCGTGCGCTGCAGATCGGTCGACATGTCCTTGGCACGACTTGCATGGCTGGCGATCAGTTTGCTGCTCTCGGCGAGAATCGAGCGGGCACGTGCGTTGAGCGCTGCCCAGGCGTCGGCGATCTGCTTCGGATCCGTGACCTCGATGGGCTCGCCGCTCTCGGTGAGCACGGTGCGGTTGAGTTCCACCTCGGCTTGCACCAGCTCACGCAGCTGCCGGCGCAGCGTGTCGTTGAGGTTGAGCGCGCCCAGCCGTTGTGCTGCCGACTGGAACTCACGTCGCGCATCCTGGTAGGTCAGGTAGAAATCCCGATCGCGAAATACTCCGTATTGCCCCAGGCTCCGTTCCATGTTGGTCAGGAACTCGATCAGGGCGCGGCTCTCGTGCGTCGCGTTCTCGGCGTCGAGCACGGCGGCACGGTTGCGCTGCGCGAGCCGGTCGACTTGCACCACTGCGGTCACGACCGCGGCGATCAGCGGCACCGCCACCGCAGCGAACCCGATCAGTATCAGCCGGACTATCGATCTCGGCCGCCGCATCAGCCGCTAACCCTGCATGCTTTGCGCCATGCGCTCTGGGTGCTCGAGCGTCGCCAAACAGAAACACCAGGTAGTGCGGGGATCTGAGGCCAAATTCGACTCCTGAATGGCGCCGGCGGTTCAATGCGTTGCCATCCGACAACGCCTCTTGCGCGCGCCGGACGCGTGCGCGATGGGGGCGCATCCTAACTGCTTGAAGCCGCGGCGGCGAGAACACGTGGCATAGCGCTTGCTCGCCAATGTTCCGTGGGACCGAACGCGAGTCATCGCGCCCGGCACAGGTAAATTTTTCAAAGCAGGAGACGCTCATGGATAACCGGATCAAGTTGGCCGTGCTTGCGGGATTGCTCGGCTGCGCGGCCGCATACGCTGGCGAACAGGCGCCCGCGCAGCAGCAGCCTGCCACTTCCGCCGCGCCGGCGACGGATAGGAACCCGCCGCCGAGCAGCGAAACCACGGCCACCACGCCGATGCCTGAATTCAGCACGCTCGATGTGAACGGCGATGGCGTCGTGAGCCAGGAAGAAGCGAAGGACCAGGCGAGCCTCTCCGCGATCTTCAACGACGTCGACGCGAACCATGACGGTAAGCTCGACAGCCGCGAGTACGCGGAAGCACGCAACCGGCTCGAGCGCTAAGACACCGAAGTCCGTCCGCGGGCGGGCCTCCAAATCCGGGACTTACGCGCCGGCCGGCGGACGGACTTCAGGCTGCGCTTCACCTTTCGCGTCTCGGGCGGTAGCCTCAGGCGCGATGAAGAACCTGCAGGTCCGCAGCCGCAGGGCAATAAACGGCGCGCCCGAACCCGCCGATTTCGAGCTGCTCGAAACCGAAGCGCCGACGCCTGGCAAGGGTGAAATCCTTTGCCGGACGCGCTGGCTGTCGCTCGATTCCACCGTCGATGGGCTGCGTGCCGACCCCTCTGCGCTTGGACCGGCACATGTCATACCGGCGCGCGCCATCTGCGAAGTCATCGACTCGCGCAACGAGGTGTTCAATGCCGGCGATGTCGTCGTGATGGAAGCCGGCATGCAGCACTACTGCGTCTCCGACGGATTGCACGTGCACCGTGCGAAGACCGGCAGCGCGCCGATTTCCACCGCGCTCGGCGTGATGGGCAACCCCGGGTTGACCGCGTACTGCGGCCTCCTCGACCTGGCGCAGATCAGGCAGGGCGAAACCGTGTTGATCTCGGGTGCGGCCGGCACCGTCGGCTCCATGGCCGGGCAGATCGCGCGCATCAAGGCGTGCAAGGTGATCGGCATCGCCGGCAACCGCGAAGAAAGCAGCTGGTGCGTGAAGCAGGCGCACTTCAACTCGTGCATCAATCACCGCGCCGAGCCGCTCGAGGAGCGGCTGCGCCAGGTGGCCCCAAAAGGCGTCGATGTCTATTTCGACACCGTTGACGGTGAAGTGCTGGATACGGTCATGACCGGGCAGCACGTGGCATCCAACGGCCGCATCGTGCTGGGCGGGCCGCTCACGCGCCATGGCGAGCCTGCGGCCACGCCCGACTCGCGGCCGTCAGCCGGCGCGCGCGTGCTGCGGCTGGTGGTGCAGGATCACGAACACCGGCGCGACACTTTCCTCAGGGATGCGATCGCATGGTTCGCGGAAGGCCACATCCGCTATCGCGAGGCGGTCATCGATGGGCTGGCGAATGCGCCCGCCCAGCTCTGCAAGCTGGCTCGCGGCGAGAGCTTCGGTAAATCATTGGTGAAAACCTGATCACAGCGCGCGTGCGCTGGTTCACGGAGTCCAGATTCTCTGCCGTTACGTGCCGTGGCGGGCGCGTTCTGTCAAAACGGCCATGGCGCCGCGTGCTCGCACTCTTTACGATGAGCGCCATGCTGATAGCTGCAATAACAATAACCATCAGCCTCGCTCTCACCGCTCTCTGGTTCGTACTGACACCGCCGCGCGCGTCGCGTGCGAGGCGCAGGCAACGCTATCACTGTGTTGCGATCGAGCCCTGGGGCGACACCGCGTGTTGCGAAAGTTGCGAAGCGGTGCGCGGACGACGCTTCCTGGTGAACAGCGCCCCGCCGCTTCCGGTTCCCGGCTGCACGGCGGATGGCTGCAACTGTCACTACGTTCATTATCCGGATCGTCGTTCGCAGCCCGGCAGGCGTCGCCAGGACCGCGGCCAGCGCGATCGCGTACCCCTGATCGCGGATCGCCGACTGCGCCGCGATCGTCGCGGTGCCGGGTCGCGGCTTCGCGGTTATTCATGAACCGCTCGCTTTCTCGTCTGAACGGCGAACACTCGACCTCGCGTTCGAGCATCTTGTAGCGCTCCTGCAGCACTCCGGCCTGCCGATTGCGCATTGACGTGGCGGCGCGGCAGAATGCGCGCCGATTGCGCCGCTACCTATTCCAACAGCGAACCACTGCGGCGTGTCTCTCGGGAGTTCTGACATGCGATTTCTGATAACGCGCCTGGGCTGCTGCCTGCTCTTCGCCTGCGGACTCGCGCAGGCTGAACCCGCGCCGAATTCCGTGCTGACCGCGGAAACCATGTGGCAGTTACTGCGCGTGGGCGATCCGGACCTGTCGCCGGACGGGAAGACTGCGGTCGTTTCCGTCACCCGCTACGACGTGACCAAGAACAAGGGTTTCAGCGACCTGTGGCTGATACCGACCGCCGGCGGCAACGCGCGCCAGCTGACCAGCGACGAGGCTTCCGACACTGATCCGCACTTCAGTCCCGACGGCAAGTGGATCGCGTTCATCTCCAAGCGTGGTGAGGACAAGGACA
>DATBIF010000232.1:0-2775 GCA_036557045.1 Steroidobacteraceae bacterium | reverse complement strand
GCTGAAAACGCCTGGCTAGACCATGGGCATCGAGCGGCCGCTCGAGCTCGCGCAGTTCGTCGCGGATCAATTCGCGGCTGGGAATGGGTTCGGCGTAGCGCTGGCTCTCGCTGGCGAACTGCGGGTCGCGTTCGTGCCAGGCGGCAGCGGCATCGCGAGTACGTCGTTTCCTGGATTTCGATAGTCGTGGCATCGTGCGTTGGGAGTCGGAGTAAGTTGTCGCTTCGTGTGCGTAGTTCGGTGATTTGACAAGGCAAAAGCCCGTGCGTAAAGTGCGGCGCCTTCCTCGGGGGCCGGCTCGCGCGGCGCTCGCAAAGCCCAGGTGGCGGAACTGGTAGACGCGCTGGTTTCAGGTACCAGTGGAGCGATCCGTGGAGGTTCGAGTCCTCTCCTGGGCACCACCCCGCTTGACGTCCTAGCTCGATAGCCTCGTCCAGCTGCCGACCATACTGGGCATGACCAGCGTGGCCTGCGCCTCGCTGAGCGCGCGTTGCAGGCGCTGCGCGAGCGCATCGATCTGCAGCTCGCGCGCCGTGACCACGCCCGTCGCCTCCAGCATCGGCAACAGGCTGCGCAAGGTTTCGACTAGCAGGGTCGTCCCCGCGATGGCCGGGGCAGCTTCCATTTTTGCGTACGCGAACATTTGCGGTTGCGGCAGGCCGGCATCGCGAAATGCTCGCCACAGCCGCGGCCCGAGGTCGGTCTTGGTGCCTGCGCGGCGGAAACCCTCGATCAGCCAGTCATGCACCTGCCCGAAGGCGGGTACGTCTGGCACCGAGTGGGCTGAGTGCATCTCCATCTCGAGGAAGGCGAGGATTCCGTTGGCGCCAAGATTCTTCGCGACGCTCGCCAGCACGCGCGCGGGTTCCGCGACGTAGAGCAGGACCAGTCGCCCGATGACCGCGTCGAATCGCCCGTCGAGATTCAGGGCGTCGAGGTTGCCTGTCTCGAAGCCGACGTTGTTGAGGCTCATCTCGCGAGCACGTCGGCCCGCCGCCGCGACCGCCGTCTCCGAACGGTCGATTCCCAGAACCGATCCGGTTTCGCCAACCATCCGTGCCGCGAGGAACGTAACGTCTCCGCCACCGCTCCCCAAGTCGAGCACCCGCATACCGGGTGCGATGCCCGCGCGCGTCAGCAGCTCGAGCGTGGGCTCAGCCCAGTAGTCGCTCTGCGCCGCGAGCCGTTTCAGCTCGGCAGGCTCGTGCCCGAGCACATAGTCCGTCTCGTTCGCTGGCGCTTGCATCCGGCTATCCATCCCGCGGCTTCATCGCATCACAGTTCATCTCAGGCGTGCGGCTGGATATTGGCGTTGAGCCGGAAGAGATTGCTTGGGTCATACTTCGCCTTCA
This sequence comes from Steroidobacteraceae bacterium, assembly GCA_036557045.1. Taxonomy (GTDB): domain Bacteria; phylum Pseudomonadota; class Gammaproteobacteria; order Steroidobacterales; family Steroidobacteraceae; genus DATBVX01. Next base: position 1,423 of record DATBIF010000232.1, on the reverse strand, counting down.
ACGTTGCCAGGCGCGCGTAGTTGGAGCCGTAGTTCTCGAGCACGCGGCGCTGGGAGATATCGGCGTTGTTGTCGTTGACGTAGAAGCCCCGTGTGAAGGGCTCGAGGTTCTTCCATGCAGCGCGTGCCCAGGTCAGGTGCGCTTCATCACCGCTTGCATCGTTCCACGCGGCTGCCACCAGCAGGTTGTGGCGCGCCTCGCGATAGGGGAAGGCCGTCGCGTCCGGCGCAATGCGCGAAATCGCACCTCCCTGGGGAGCGGTCAGCACCGGGGTGACCGGCAAGGTCGAGCTCATGAAAGTCTCGACCATCGCCTCAACCAGGTCGGGCGGTAGACTGCGGACGAAGCCCGCCTTGACGTAGTAGTGACGCCCATAGGCAAACGTGCCGTCGACGCTGCTCTGCTGCTTGACGTAGGGCGTCGGCGCAATCGCGTCGACGATCGGTTTGCGAAACTCGCGCAGCGGCTTGAGCACGCGCTCGCCGTCCGCGATCGAACCGCAGTACGTGGTATCGAGAACCAGCACCTTGTTGCCATCGGGTGTGGTGACGAGCGTGGTGTCCACGTAGAGCTCGTCGGGCGCCGCCTCGAAGAACCCGTCGAAGAACGTCAGCACCTCTTTCGCCTGCGCGACTGGGTAGATGAGCACGCCTCCCAGCAGCACGGGACCTACCGGGTGGAGTTCGTACTCGAACGAAGTCACGACGCCGAAATTGCCGCCGCCGCCACGCAGTCCCCAGTTGAGGTCCGGATTCTCATCTGCGCTCACGCGCAGGAACCGGCCGTCGGCGGTGACGAGGTCGTAGGCCCGCACGTTGTCGCAGGCCATGCTGAACTTGCGGCCGAGGCGACCGAAGCCGCCGCCCAATGTCAGCCCCGCGACACCCGTGTGCGACACGGTGCCGGCGGTCGTGGCGAGCCCAAAGGCCTGCGCCTCTCGATCGAGGCTCGCGAGCAGCGTTCCACCATCGACGCGCGCTCGCCGCCCAATCGGGTCGACGCGCACGCTGTTCATCTGTGCGAGGTCGATCATGAGGCCGCCCTCGCACACCGACTGTCCGGAAATGCTGTGGCCACCACCGCGCACCGACACGAGCAGTTCGTGAGCCCGGCCGAAGTTCACAGCCTTGATCACGTCGGATGCGCCGGCGCAGCGCGCAATGAGCGCGGGACGGCGGTTGAAGCTGCCATTCCAAACCTTGCGGGCGGTCTCGTAGCCCTCGTCGCCGGCGAGCAGCAACTGACCGCGCAGGCTCGCGCGCAGATCGGCAACGTCCGCGCGCGCCAGGATGACCTGCTTGCCGCTGCCGGTGACCGCCGGGACATCCGCTGCCACGGACGCATCCGCCGCCAGGGCGAGGAGTCGCTCGAGTGGCAGGGAGGCGGTGGCGAGGGTGGCGAGAGCTGAACCGAAAAAGACTCT
>DATBIF010000231.1:0-6660 GCA_036557045.1 Steroidobacteraceae bacterium | reverse complement strand
AGAACACTTTCCCGAGACACACGCCGTAGAGTCCGCCCACGAGGAGCTCATCGCGCCACGTTTCCACGCTGTGCGCATGACCGCGCTCGTATAGCTGCTCGTAAGCGCAAATCATTTCGTCGGTGAGCCAGGTGCCGGCATCCGCGGAGCGCGGCGCGGCGCATGCGCGGATCACGGCGGAGAAGCGCGTGTCGAGGCGAGTGGTGAATCCGCTGTTACGTACACGCTTGGCGAGGCTGCGCGATACGCGCAGCTCCTCAGGATAGAGCACGGCGCGCGGATCGGGCGACCACCACAACACCGGTTGGCCGGGCGCATACCAGGGAAAGATCCCGTGCTCGTACGCGGCAATCAGGCGCTCGACACTGAGGTCGCCGCCCGCGGCGAGCAGGCCATCGGGTTCCTTGAGGGCTTCGGAAACCGGAGGGAACCACGGCGGTCCCTCGCGGCTCAGCCAGTAGACCGGGCTCATGATCCGCGATCGGCCACATCCAGATGCAGCGAACTTCGATACGGAACGTGCTCGTGGACCTGCGCCGCGTAGCTGTCGATGGCCTCGCCCTCGCGCTGCAGGTAAGTCTCGATCGCGCGCGCGAACTGTGGATGCGCAATCCAGTGTGCCGACCACGTCAGCGCAGGCTCGAAACCGCGACTCACCTTGTGCTCACCCTGCGTGCCGGGCTCGAAGCGCTGCAGTCGCTCGCGGATGCAGTACTCGATGCCCTGGTGGTAACAGGTTTCGAAGTGCAGGCTGTGGAAGTCGCGACTCGCGCCCCAGTAACGGCCGTAGAGGGTGCTCGAGCTGCGAAAGCAGATCGCGGCGGCTACCGGGAGCGAACGGTGCGTGGCGAGTTGCACGACGATCTGATCCGGGAGCCGCTCGGTGAGCTCGAGAAAGAACCCGAGACTCAGATACGGCGTGTGCCCGTGCCGCAGGAACGTGTCGGTGTGAAACCCGTAAAGCGTCTGCCACAGGCGCCGGTCGATCTCGGCTCCGTGCAACGTTCGAAACTGAATGCCCGCCTCGCTGATGCGACGGCGCTCGCGGCGCACCTTCTTGCGCTTCTCCGCCGTGAAACGCTCCAGGAAATCGTCGAAGCTGCCATAGCCGCGGTTGTGCCAGTGAAACTGGCAATCCCGGCGCAACAGGAATCCGTTCGTCGCCAGCTCGTCCGCCTGCGCCTTCTCGGCGAACAGCACGTGCAGCGATGAGAAGCGCTCCGCGCGCGCCATTGCGATCGCAGAACGCGCGAGCTCGCGGCGCCACAGCTGTTCCTGCGGTCCGGCTGCGACCAACAGTCGCGGGCCGGCGGCCGGCGTGAACGGAATCGCCGCAACCAGCTTCGGGTAGTACGGCAGGCCGCTGCGCGCATAGGCCTGGGCCCAGGCAAAGTCGAAAACGAACTCACCCCAGGAGTGGAGCTTGCGATACAGCGGCATTGCGGCGCGCGCTTCACCGCGCGCGTCGGTCAGTACGAGGTGGCAGGGAGTCCAGCCGCTGTGCGCGCCCACGCACGCCTGGTGTTCGAGCGCGGACAGGAATTCGTGGCGCAGGAAGAGCGCATCGTCGGGGAGGAGCGCGTTCCATTGCGCGGCCGGGATCTCATCGATACTGGAAAGATGGCGCGACCGGTATCGCGGCGGGACGGGATCTGGTCGTGAGGCGGTCATGACTCCCGTGCATCGAGTCGCTCTAGATACTTGTCCGCGTCGAGCGCCGCCATGCAACCCGTGCCCGCGGAAGTGACGGCCTGGCGATAGACGTGATCGGCCACATCACCCGCCGCGAATACGCCCGGCACGCTGGTGGCCGTGGCGTCACCATCGATGCCGGATCTGACGCGGATATAGCCGCCGCGCATGTCGAGCTGACCTTCGAAGAGTTGCGTGTTGGGTGTGTGCCCGACCGCGATGAATACGCCATCGAGATCCAGCCGTTGCTTGCCGTGCTGTTCGGTGCTCTTGATCTCGAGACCGGTGACCCCTGATTCGTCACCGACAATCTGCTCTACCACGTGGTTCCAGCGGATCGCGACCTTGCCGGCCCGCTCACGCTCGAACAGGCGATCCTGCAGGATCTTCTCCGCGCGCAGGCGATCGCGCCGATGGACCAGCGTCACGTGCGAGGCGATGTTGGTGAGATACAGCGCCTCTTCCACGGCGGTGTTACCACCCCCGATCACGGCCACCTTCTTGCCCTTGTAGAAAAATCCATCGCAGGTGGCACAGGCCGAGACACCTTTGCCGCGAAACTGCTCTTCAGACGGCAGGCCCAGGTAACGGGCGGAGGCCCCGGTCGCGATGATCAGCGCATCACAGGTGTAGTTGCCGGCATCTCCACGCAGATGAAATGGGCGGCGACCGAGATCGACCGCGTTGATGTGGTCGAACACGATGTCGGTGGCGAAACGCTCGGCATGCTTGCGCATGCGCTCCATGAGCTGCGGGCCCTGCAGGCCCTCCACATCGCCAGGCCAGTTGTCGACATCGGTCGTCGTCATGAGCTGGCCCCCTTGCTCGATCCCGGTGATGAGCGTGGGCTTGCGATTGGCGCGCGCAGCGTACACGGCCGCGCTGTAGCCAGCAGGCCCGGAGCCAAGGATGATGACCCGGCTATGCCTGGGAGAACTCTGCGCGGGTTTCATGGGCGCGACCATGTATAATTCGCCTCAATTTTTCCTGTTGAAATTGTCGACACCATTGTTGATCACGACCGGGGGACCGGCGAGACGGCGCTCTGCCGCGGCTCGAACCTACCGAGATGAAGTATGTGCGGAGACTCCGCATTCAATGGTAAGTGAATAGCCCGGCCCGGCAAAGCGACCAAGGAGCTCTCACATGCGAATCGGTATTCCGCGCGAACTGAAGCCGCGCGAGGGCCGCGTAGGTCTCGTGCCGGCGGCGTGCGCCGAGCTGGTCCGTAATGGGCACGAAGTGTTCGTCGAGGCCGGCGCGGGAGAGAAGAGCGGCTACACGGATCAGCACTACCGTGACATTGGCGTGAAGATTCAGCCAACCGCGCGCGAAGTGTACGGTGGCGCGCAGATGATCGTGAAGGTCAAGGAGCCGGTGGAAGCCGATCTCGCCCTGCTGCGCAAGGATCACCTGCTGTTCTGCTATCTGCACCTCGCCGCGCTCCCCGAGCTCACACGCCGGCTGTGCGATATCGGGCTCACCGCAGTCGCTTTCGAAACGGTCGAGGACCAGTTCGGTCGTCTGCCGCTGCTGGCGCCGATGAGCGATATCGCGGGAAGACTTTCCATCCAGATCGCGACCTGCCTGTTGCACCAGCCGCAAGGTGGTAAAGGCATTCTGCTCGGCGGCGTTCCCGCCGCTCGACGCGGTCGCGTCGTGATCCTGGGCGGCGGCGTCGCAGGCGGCAACGCGGCTATCGTCGCCGCGGGCGTCGGCGCGGACGTCGTGGTGTTCGACAAGGATCGCGACAAGCTCGTGGCCGCACGCGAAATCGGCGCGAATGTGACCGGGCTTTATCCGCACACCGCCGACGTCGCGGACGCCGTGCGCAGTGCGGATATCGTTGTCGGTGCGGTCCTCGTTACAGGCGCGCGTGCGCCACATGTCATCAGTGCGGATATGGTGCGGCACATGCAGCCGGGGAGTGTGATCGTCGATATTTCCGTGGACCAGGGCGGCTGCGTCGAGACCACACGCCCGACGACCTACGATGCGCCGACGTATGTTTGGGAAGGCGTCACGCATTTCACCGTCACCAACATGCCGGGCGCCGTGCCGCGCACATCGTCACAGGCCTTGTCGGCGGCCATAGCCCCTTACGCCGGACGACTCGCCGATGGCGACTGGCAGGACGACGCCGATCTTCGCAAGGGGATCAATGTCATGGGCGGCAAGGTCGTGCATCCTGCCTTGCTGAGTTGACTACCAGGCTCGTACAATCAATGGGTTGAGAAATACCCTTCATGTACGAGATCAATACTTGAACGAAGTCTTCGAGTCCCGCAAGCCGCCATCGCGCCTCGCTCTACCGGTGGCGCGCGCGCTGCGCGAAAGCGCGTTGCTCCTGTTCGGCGTGCTGGCGCTCATCCTGCTGGCCGCGCTCCTCACCTACGATCCGCACGACCCGGGCTTCTCCTTCACCGGTGAGCCCGGGCGCGTCAGCAATGCGATCGGTCCAGTCGGCGCGTGGTTCGCCGACGTGCTGCTGTTCCTCTTTGGGCGCGCGGCGTATCTCTTTCCGGTGATGCTGGCGCTCGCCGGCTGGGTCATCTACCGCGGTCACGCGACACCGGAGCTCAAGTCCCGCTCGACACTGACCTTCCGCGGCATCGGCTTCGTGCTGACGCTCGCGACCAGCTGCGGTCTCGCGACGCTGCACTGGAGCGGTGCGGGCCTGCCGGGCAGCGCCGGCGGAGTGCTCGGTTCCATGGTCGGCCACAGCCTGGCATCGGCATTCAGTTTCCTAGGTGCAACGCTGCTGATGCTGGGTCTCTGGCTCGCGGGTGTCGCGCTCTTCCTCGGCCTGTCGTGGTTCAACCTGATGGACCTGCTCGGCCACGCAACCTTGCGCTGCGCCGGGTGGATTCGCCGGCGAATCTCCACTTCACGCGAGCAGGCTGCAGGCCGCGAACGCAAGCAGGCGCGTGCCGAGAGCATGCGTGAGGAGCAGAAGAAGTCAGCTGCGCGCGTGCCGCCGCGCATCGAGCCCGTGATAGCGGCGCCCGAGCGCAGCGAACGGGTCGAGCGCGAGAAGCAGGTGCCGCTCTTCGAAGCGCCCAAGAGCGCGGAGCTCCCGCCGCTCTCGCTCCTCGACGACCCGCCGCCGCGTGAATCGGGTTACTCCGAGGAAGCGCTGGAGGCGATGTCGCGGCTGGTCGAGCTCAAGCTGCGTGATTTCGGGGTTGACGTCGAAGTCGTCGCCGTACATCCCGGACCGGTAGTGACACGCTTCGAGCTGCGGCCGGCCCCCGGCGTCAAGGTCAGCCAGATCAGCAATCTCGCCAAGGACCTGGCGCGCGCGCTGTCGGCGATCAGTGTGCGCGTGGTCGAGGTGATCCCCGGCAAGTCCGTCGTCGGCCTCGAGATCCCCAACGAAAAGCGCGAGCTGGTCACGCTCGGCGAGATCATCAAGTCGCGGGCCTACGACGACCTCGCTTCACCGCTCGCGCTGGCACTCGGCAAGGACATCGGCGGGCATCCCGTGGTTGCGGACCTGGCACGCATGCCGCATCTGCTGATCGCGGGTACCACGGGCTCGGGCAAGTCGGTGGCGCTCAATGCGATGGTGCTGAGCCTGCTCTACAAAGTCACCGTCGAGCACACGCGGCTCATCATGATCGACCCGAAGATGCTGGAGCTTTCGGTGTACGAAGGCATCCCGCATCTGCTCGCGCCAGTCGTCACGGACATCAAACAGGCGGCCAACGCGCTGCGCTGGGGCGTCGCCGAAATGGAGCGCCGCTATCAGCTGATGGCGGCGCTCGGTGTGCGCAACCTTGCGGGCTTCAATCGCAAGGTGAAGGACGCCAGCGAGGACGGCAAGGCGCTCAAGGATCCGTTGATCGCGGCCAAGGCGGCCAGCGATCCGGGGATGACACTGTTGGACGTTCCGGACCTGGAACCGCTGCCGAACATCGTCATCGTCATCGACGAGCTCGCCGACCTCATGCTGGTGGTTGGCAAGAAGGTCGAGGAGCTGATTGCACGACTCGCGCAGAAGGCGCGCGCCGCCGGCATCCATCTCATCCTCGCCACGCAGCGGCCGTCAGTGGATGTGATCACCGGCCTCATCAAGGCGAATATCCCCGCGCGCATTGCCTTCCAGGTCTCAGCCAAGGTCGACTCGCGCACGATCCTCGATCAGAACGGCGCCGAGGCGCTGTTGAGTCACGGCGACATGCTCTACCTCCCGCCGGGTACCTCGGTGCCGATGCGGGTGCACGGCGCCTTCGTCTCGGACGCCGAGGTGCACCGCGTGGTCACCTCGCTCCGGCAGGCGGCGCCGCCGACCTACATCGATGAAATTCTCTCCGGGCCGCGCGGTCCAATTCCCGGCTTACCCGGAGAGGACGAGGCTGAAGAAGGTGGTGCACCCGGCGACGTCGATGGCGAACAGGATCCGCTCTATGACGAAGCGGTTCGCATCGTGCTCGAGTCGCGCAAGGCGTCGATCTCGGGCGTGCAGCGACGCCTCAAGATCGGCTACAACCGGGCCGCGCGGCTGGTCGAGACCATGGAGGCCGCCGGGCTGGTTGGGCCGCTGCAAACGAATGGCTCGCGCGAAGTGCTGGCCCCGCCGCCCCCCGAAGACGACTGATTCGACCGCGAGGCCCATTTGAAGTCCGTAACGCGCGCCATCCTGATCGGTTTCTCCGCTCTCCTGGTTGCATCGTTGGCTCGCAGCGCCAACGAGGCGGCTCATTCGACCGAGGCTGGTGCGTGGCTCCAGGGCTATCTCTCGGGCTTCGCGAGCTTCCAGGCGGATTTTCACCAGCGCTCGAGCAATGCTGCCGGAGATCGCACACTGGAATCTGCCGGAACGCTCTACCCGCAGAAGCCGGGACGCTTTCGCTGGGACTACCGCGAGCCGACGCAGCAGCTGATCGTGAGCGACGGCGCGAAGATCTGGCTCTACGACGTGGATCTCGAACAGGTCACCGTCAAGACGGTCGACGACTCGCTGAC
>DATBIF010000230.1:0-4235 GCA_036557045.1 Steroidobacteraceae bacterium | reverse complement strand
TCCCGCCCGGCCTGAACGTGCGCCTGCGACTCGACGGGCGTGAAGCCGTGCTGCGTCCGCCCGCCGACAAGAACAAGCCGTGGCCGCCCCAGGTGCAGATCCAGTCGAGCGGCGACCTGAGTGCCTTCGAGCTCAGGCTCCAGCGCGAAGACAGCGATCACGAGGCGACGATCACGGGCAACGCCGACGGCGAGCTCGCGGTCGTGAGCGTGGACGACCAGAAATGACGCGCCAGCGCGCCTTCACGCTCATCGAGGTGCTGGTGGCGCTCGCCATCGTCGCGTTCGGCCTGACGGCTCTCTTCAGCGTAACGAACCAGACCGCGCGCGCGTCGAGCTACCTGCGCGAGAAGACGCTGGCGCAATGGATCGCGGTCAACAAGATCACGGAGACGCGCCTCAGCGGTCAGCCGCCCGCCGAGGACGAATCGAAAGGCGAAATCAAGTACGCGGACCAGGACTGGCGCTGGGAGCTGCAGAAACTGCAGACACCGGTGAAGGGAATCGTGCGCCTCGAAGCGCGCGCGCGACTCGACGCAGGGCCGCAGGACAGCTGGCCGGGCTTCGCTGTCGGATTCATGGGCGATGCGATCGCGCAGCCCGGCACCGCGTCCCCGAACTGGGTGGGCGATCAGACGACGCAACAGAGACCGGCGCCCGGCCAGACGCCGGCTCCCGGCGAACCCAACCCGTCCAATGCACCGCCCGCGAATCAGCCGCCGCCTGGCAGCCCGTCACCCGGTGGAGGCGAGACGCGATGAAGGCGCGTCGCGCACGCAGCAGCGGCTTCACGCTGATCGAGCTGCTGGTCGCCATCTCGATCTTCGTCGTGCTCGGCGTGCTCGCCTACGGCGGCTACAACAACTCGGTGAAGCAGACCGAGATCGCGCGCACCGCGATGAAGCGACTGCAGCAGATCCAGACCACCGTCCGCGTCATGACCCAGGACTTCGAGCAGATCGCGCCGCGACCCGTTCGCGACGTCATCGGCGACACTCGCCTGCCCGCGCTCTTTGCGGACGGGCGCGGCCAGTCGTCACTCGTATCGCTGACCCGCTCCGGTTGGACCAATCCGGGAGGACTGCCGCGCTCGACGCTGCAACGGGTGAACTACGTCCTCGAGGACGACAAGCTGCGCCGCGAGCACTTCAACGTGCTCGATGTCACCTTGTCGAACGAACCGGTCAGGCGCGAACTGATCGATCACGTGAAGTCGGTGAAGCTGCGCTACATGGACAACCAGCAGCAATGGCAGGAGCAGTGGCCGCCGCTCAACGCACCGCCCGCTCTGGCGACGCGGCTGCGCCCCCTGGCAGTCGAGGTCACGTTGGAGCTCGAGGATTTCGGCGAGATCACGCGACTCATCGAGGTGGACGATTGAGCGCGCATCCCGCAAGCCACGTTCCCCACCGGCAGCGCGGTGTCGCGTTGATCACCGCCATCCTGATCGTGGCGCTCGCGACAATCCTCGCGACACAGATTGGCTTCGACAGCGCGCTCGAGCAGCGCCGCAGCGCCGCGGTCCTCTCGCTCGACCAGGCCTTCCTCGTCGCCCTCGGTGCCGAAGCCTGGGCCGCGTCCTACCTGAAAGACGATGCCGACAAGTCGCAGACCGACTTTCCCGGCGAGCGCTGGGCGACGCCGATTCCACCGATCCCGGTCGATGGCGGACAGGTGGAGGGCTTCGTCGAGGACATGCAGGGGCGGTTCAATCTCAACAACCTGATCACACCGCAGGGCGCGGTGGACGAGGAAGCACTGCGACAGTTTCGCAATATCCTCATCGAGCTCGACATCGAGCCCAAATGGGCCGATGTCCTCGCCGATTGGCTGGACACTGACACGCAACCGCGGTTTCCGGACGGCGCCGAGGACAACGTCTACACCTCCCAAACGCCTCCGTACCGGGCCGCCAACGGGCCGATCACCAGCGCGAGCGAGTTGCTCTCCTTGCCCGATTTCGGCGTCGAGCGCTACCAGAAACTCAAGCCCTACGTCACAGCACTTCCGCACGGGACCAAGATCAACGTCTGCTCCGCCTCGGGTATCGTGATCGATGCGCTGAGCGACGGCACGCGCGAGTTCAGTCTCGACGAGCAGAGCCTCGCGAAGCAGCGCACGGATCACTGCTTTCCCACGCCGCAGGATCTGCAGAACTCCTTCCATGGCGCGGGCTCCGAGACGCTGTCGCAATACATCGACGACAAGACCAGCTATTTCCGCGTGACCGCGCTCGTCACTATTGGCACCTCGCAGATGACTCTGTACAGTCTGCTGCGTCGCGACGAGACCACTCACCTGGTGCGTCCGGTGATGCGCACTCTCGCCGCGGATTGAGCACCGCTTCCTCATGGCAGACACCTTAGTCATTCGCCTTGCATCACAGCCGGACGCGCCCGCGAGCTGGATACTGGTCGACGCGAATGGCGGCCGCCTGAGCGCCGTGCAATCCGGGCCGCTCTCGCTCGCCGCACCGCTCGCGATCGGTCGTCGCGTGGTCGCGCTGGTTCCGGGAATCGAGGTGTTGCATGCGCAGCCGCAGCTCCCGGTACGCGGTGGCGCCCGCCTGCTGCAGATCGTGCCTTTCGCCCTCGAGGAACACATCGCCGACGAAATCGAGGGGATGCATTTCGCGCTCGGCAAGCCCGATCCGGCCCACGTCGGCACGCCCGTGGCTGCCGTGCGTCGCGAGCGGCTCGTCGAATGGCTCGCGCTGTTGCATGGCGCGCAGATCGCTCCCGACGCGGTGTACGCCGATAGCGCGACCGTGCCGCTCAACCCCGGCCAGGCGGTTCTCATGATCGATGCACATCGACTGTACGTGCGCCGTGCCGGCGAGCCACCGCTGACGCTCGACATCGAGCCATTGAGCGAAGCGCTCGAGTTCGCCGGGCTGAGCGCCGAGAGTCACATGCTTCTCTATCTGACGCAGCCGGACTGGCAGGCTCACCAGGCTTCGATCGATGCGATGCGCGAGCGCCTGGCGAGTCTCAAGGCGCAACTCCTGCCCGACGGAGCGTTACCGCTCATGGCGCAGCAGGCCGTCGTGGCTCCACCGCCCAGTCTGTTGCAGGGAGAGTTTGCACTTCACACCAAGGTCAGCGATCGCTGGCGCGCGTGGCGAGTAGCGGCGATCCTCGCGGGCTGCTTGGTCGCCCTGAACCTCCTCGGCACGGGCATCGCGATCTGGCATCTCAAGGGCACGGAAAAGGCGCTCGACACCGCCATCGAGGCGGTCTTCCACGAAGCGATGCCCGGTGAGCAGAACGCCGTGGACGCGCGCCGACGCATGGAGGCGCGTCTGACACAGTTGCACGGCTCGAGCGGCGGGCCCTCAGGGAATCTGCTGGAGATCCTCGGCACGATTGGCGCAGCCGTGGCGCAGGTGCCGGAGACTTCGCTCGAGGCTTTCAGTTTCCGCGGCTCGGTGGTCGATCTGCGCATCGGCGCGCGCGATGTCGACAGCCTCGACCATTTGCGGCGCGTCGTGAGCGAGCGCGGTTTGCAGGCCGAGCTGCAATCGTCCAACGCGCGCGACACGGGCGTCGAGGGGCGAATCCAGATCAAGGGACACGGGACGTCATGAGCGAGCTCTGGGACAGGCTCAACGCGTGGTTGGCTTCGCTCCAGGAGCGCGAGCGCCTGCTCGTGACGTGGGGCGGTCTTGCGGCGGCGGCGCTGCTGATCCTCGGTGTCGCCGTACTCCCGCTCCATTCCGCGGCCAACAGCGCCGAGCAGCGCGTCGAGCGCAAGCGCACCGATCTCGCCTGGATGCAAAGCGTCGCCGGTGAGCTGCGTGCAGCGGGTCCCGCGGAGGCATCGGGTCAGTCCCTGGTGCTCATCGTGGACCAGACCGCCCGCGCCGCCGGTCTCGCTTCCTCGCTGCGCGACACGCAGCCGAGTGGCACCGGCGGCATTCGCGTGCGCCTCGAATCGGCCCCCTTCGACGTCATCGTTGCCTGGCTCGGCGATCTCGCCCGTCGCAACGGAATGGTCGTCGAATCGGCGACGGTGGATAAGACTTCCCGCACCGGCATCGTCAACGCCAGCCTGATCATGCGGAAAGGTTGAACGTGCACAAGGCCCTGCCGCTCATTGCAGCGGGCGTTGCTGCTTTCCTCGTGACCCTGCTCGCGATCGTACCGGCGAGTGTCGTCAGCGTCTTCCTGCCTGCGACCGTCACGCTCGGAATCACCAGCGGCACGCTCTGGAACGGCGCGGCCGACTCCCTCGTCG
>DATBIF010000229.1:0-6918 GCA_036557045.1 Steroidobacteraceae bacterium | reverse complement strand
GCAGATTTGATCTTCATCTCGTTACCCCGAAAGGATTGGAAAGGTTTAGGAAACAGCCGACAGAGGCAAACTAGTTTTGTCTCGTTAATTCACCTTATCGCGGCGGCGCATTCTAGAGTGTTTACCGGGGTTTTGAAACTGCAGAGGCCGAGTGTGTCGTCACTTGGCGACGCATCTGGAGCAGCTGCAACGGGCGGCTCGATATTGTTAATACAGGTCCCACCGAAGATGCCGCGCTATGCTGCGGCGAGGAACGGAAAGCATCGGTCGCGAGCGAGCGGGAGCATCGTTTCGCTGCCACGCCTCGACTCTCATCAGCCGTCGAACGGCCGCGGCGCATCGCGGCAGGCGGCGATCCGATAAACAAGCGGTAAACTAAGGTAATTCAAAGGCTTATGAACAAGAAGACGGCTCCAGCAGAGGCGCACCGGGCGCCTTCACTGAGCGCATTGTTCGCCGCGCACTTGTGTGAGCTCGGTCGACGGAGCGACGCGGCTCTCGCTGCAACCGGCGCCGATCAGCTCGTGGTTTATTCCGGCGCGCTCGCGATGCTGTTTCTCGACGATCAGTCGTATCCCTTCAAGGCGAATCCTCACTTCAAAGCGTGGGTGCCGATTCTCGACAACCCGGATTGCTTCATCGTCTACACGCCGGGACGGCGGCCGATATTGCTGTTTCACCAGCCGATCGACTACTGGTACAAGCCGCCGGCGGCGCCATCCGGGTTCTGGGTCGAGCACTTCGAGCTGCGCACGCTCAGATCGCTGGCGGACGCACGTGCACATCTGCCCGCGGATCTCGCGCGCACGGTGTTCCTGGGCGAGCCGACGCCCGCCATCACGCAATGGGGCTTCGGGCAGATCAATCCGCTTGCGCTGGTGGACCACCTCCACTACGAGCGCGCCGCCAAGACGCCGTACGAGATCGAGTGCATGCGCCGCGCATCGGCAACTGCAGTGCAGGGACACCGCGCCGCAGAGCGCATGTTTCGCAACGGCGAGTCCGAATACCGTGCGCACATGGCTTATCTCGAAGCCTGCGGACAGCGCGAAGAGGAGATGCCGTACAACAACATCGTCGCCTACAACCGCAACGGCGCGGTGCTGCACTACCAGTACCTGGAGCGTGAGCCTCCGGACGTGCGGCGCTCGCTCCTGATCGACGCCGGCGCGCAGCACCACGGGTATGCCTGCGATATCACGCGCACGCACGCAGCGGAGGTCGGCGAATTCTCGAGCCTGATTGCGGCTGTCGACCGTGCGCAGCAGTCGCTGTGTGCGGCAGTGCGTCCCGGCCTCGACTACCGGGATCTGCAGTTGCAGGCACATCGCGCCATGGCGGGCGTGCTGCGCGAGGCGGATGTGATCCGTGTGGCGCCGGACTCCGCCGTGGAATCGGGTCTCAGCGGAGTGTTCTTTCCGCATGGTGTCGGTCACCTGCTCGGCCTGCAGGTGCACGACGTCGGTGGCTTCATGCGCGATGCTTCGGGGGCGCGCATCGAGCCGCCCGCAGGCCATCCGTACCTGCGACTCACGCGCAAGCTCGAGCCCGGCTTCACCGTCACCGTCGAGCCCGGCATCTACTTCATCGATTCGCTGCTCGAGGCCGCACGCAGCGGCGCGCATGCGGCGCAGATCAACTGGCAGCGTGTCGAGGAACTCAGACCGTACGGCGGCATTCGCGTCGAAGATGACGTCGCGGTCACGGCGGGTGGGCACGAGAACCTCACCCGGGACGCGTTCGCGCAATTGCCCGGGTGAGCGCGCCGTTCGGCGCCGCGCAAGCTTTCTCAGCGGTTCTGCTTCGCCAGCAGGTCGCGGATTTCCGTGAGCAACACGATGTCCGCCGGGGTCGCGGACGCGGCGGCTGGCGCCGGCTTCTTGAGCGTGTTGATACCGCGTATTGCGATGAACAGCACCAGAGCGATGATCAGGAAGTCGAACACCTTCTGCAGGAACGCGCCGTACTTGATGACCACAGGCGCACCGCTGGCCGGGTTGGTGCCCAGTGTGAACGCGAGATCGCTGAAATTCACGCCACCGATCGCCATGCCCAGCGGCGGCATCACCACGTCTCCCACGAGCGATGAGACGATCGCTCCGAAAGCCGCTCCGATGATCACGCCGACCGCCATGTCGACGACGTTGCCCTTCATTGCGAATTCTTTGAATTCCGATACGAAGCTCATCAGTCTCTCCCCTGCCTGCATTGAGCCGACGCGTGCCGGCGGTGGGATGAGCCTAGCGGAGAGCGTGGCAGGCGGCTATTGCACACCCGGGCAAGGGAGCGCTGAAAACAAAGAGGCCGGGCAAGCCCGGCCTCACAGACTCAAGCGGCTCGCGAAGTGCTATTTCTTCGCCTTCTTCTTGGCGGGCTTTGCCGTCGCCTTCTTCTTGGCCGCCTTCTTCTTCGGTGCAGGCTCTTCCGCCGTTTCCCCGGCGGCAGCCTTCTTGGTCTTGCGCTTGGGCTTTTCCTCCGCAGCCGGTGCAGCCTCGGCCTTGGCCGGCTTCTTCGCCTTCTTTTCCACCTTCTTCTCGGGCTCCGCAGCCGGTGCCGCAGCCTTCTCGGGCTGATCGACGAGCTGCATCAGCGCCATCGGCGCCGCATCGCCCGCTCGAGGCAGCATGCGCAGGATCCGCGTGTAACCACCCGGGCGCGCCTGATAACGCGGCCCGAGCTCTGCGAACAGCTTCTCGACCAGCTGCTCGTCGCGCAACTGCGCAAATGCGCGCCGGCGCGACGCCATGCTGTCGCTCTTCGCGAGCGTGATCAGTGGCTCGACGACGCGCCGCAGCTCCTTCGCCTTCGGCAGCGTGGTGCGGATCGTTTCGTGGCGCAGGAGCGAAGCCGCCATGTTGCGCATCAGCGCATGGCGGTGCGCGCTGTTGCGGCTCAGCTGCCGCCCGGAGAGTTGATGACGCATGTCAGACGGTCTCGCGTTCTTCTTCGCGCTTCAGGCCCGCGGGCGGCCAGTTCTCGAGCCGCATACCGAGCGTGAGCCCGTGGCTCTCGAGCACTTCCTTGATCTCGGTGAGCGACTTCTTGCCCAGGTTCGGCGTGCGCAGCAGCTCGACTTCGGTTCGCTGCACCAGGTCGCCGATGTAGTGGATGTTCTCGGCCTTGAGGCAGTTGGCACTGCGCACCGTCAGCTCGAGCTCGTCCACCGGCCGCAGCAGGATCGGGTCGAACTGCGCTTCCGAGGCCTTCGCGACCGCGTCCTCCTGGCCCTGCAGGTCCACGAACACCGACAGCTGGTCCTTGAGGATCGAGCCGGCGCGCCGGATCGCTTCCTCCGGGTCGATGGTGCCGTTGGTCTCGATGTCGATGATCAGCTTGTCCAGGTCGGTGCGCTGTTCGACGCGCGCGGCTTCGACCGTGTAGGTCACACGCCGCACGGGTGAGAACGACGCATCGAGCTGCAGGCGGCCGATCGGGCGGCTCTGCTCCTCGAACGCCGCGCGCTGCACCGCCGGGCGATAGCCGCGGCCGCGCTCGACCTTGAGCGTCATGTTGAGCTCGCCGGCCTTGGTGAGGTTGGCGATCACCAGGTCCGGGTTCAGCACTTCGACGTCGTGATCGGCGCTGATGTCGCCGGCGGTCACGGGGCCCGGGCCCTTCTTGTGCAGGCGCACCTCGGCGAGATCGCGCGAATGCATCCGCAATGCGATCGACTTGAGGTTGAGGAGGATGTCCACGACATCTTCCTGCACGCCTTCGATGCTGGTGTACTCGTGCAGCACGCCATCGATGTCCGCCTCGGTGATCGCGGAACCGGGCATCGATGACAACAGCACGCGACGCAGCGCGTTGCCGAGCGTATGGCCAAACCCACGCTCGAACGGCTCGATGACGACACGTGCGTGGCGCGCGCTCAGCGGCTGCACCTTGACAACTCGGGGCTTCAAGAACTCGGCGACAGATCCCTGCATGGGTCCACCTTCCACTTTCGACGGATTACTTCGAATACAACTCGACCACGAGACTCTCGTTGATGTCCGGGAGGATCTCGTCGCGGTCGGGCACTGATTTCAGAACGCCAAACATCTTCTTGTCGTCCACCTCGACCCAGTCGGGGAACCCGACCTGGGTCGCGATCGCGAGCGCGGCGGCGACGCGTTGCTGCTTCTTCGCCTTCTCGCGCAGCGTGATCGTGTCCCCCGCCTTGCACTGGTAGGAGGGGATGTTGACCAGCTTGTCGTTCACGGCGATGGCCTTGTGATTGACGAGCTGACGCGCTTCGGCGCGCGTCGCTGCAAATCCCATCCGGTAGACGACGTTGTCCAGCCGCGTCTCCAGCAGCTGCAGCAGCGTCTCGCCAGTCGCGCCGGGACGACCGGAGGCGCGCTGGTAGTAGTTCGCGAACTGCCGCTCCAGGACCCCGTACATGCGGCGCAGCTTCTGCTTCTCGCGCAGCTGCAGGCCGTAGTCGGACAGGCGCGTGCGGCGCTCGCCCTTGATGCCACCCGGCGGCACTTCGAGCTTGCACTTCGACTCGAGCGGCTTGACCCCGCTCTTCAGGAACAGGTCCGTGCCCTCGCGCCGCGAGAGCTTGCACTTGGGACCGAGGTATCGAGCCATGGAGACCTCTTAAACGCGGCGCCGCTTGGGAGGCCGGCAGCCGTTATGGGGGATCGGAGTCACATCTTCAATATGCGTGATCTTCAGGCCGCAGGCGTTGAGCGCGCGGACCGCCGATTCGCGCCCCGGGCCGGGGCCCATGACGCGTACTTCGACGTTCTTGACACCATGCTCCTGCGCAGCGGTTCCCGCCTTCTCGGCAGCCACCTGCGCCGCGAACGGCGTGCTCTTGCGCGAGCCGCGAAAACCACAACCGCCGGCAGTCGCCCAGGAGAGCGTGTTCCCCTGCCGATCGGTGATGGTCACGATCGTGTTGTTGAAGGACGCGTGCACGTGCGCGATACCCTCGAGCACGTTCTTGCGCACCTTCTTGCGCTGCTTGGCTGGTGCCGCCGCTGCGGCGCCGCCCTGCTTCGGTTCCTGCTTCTGTTCCTGCTTCTGTTCCTGCTTCTGTTCAGCCATAAAGCCTCTTATGCCTTGCCGACCGGCGCATTCATCTTGATGGCGGCCTTGCGCGGACCCTTGCGGGTGCGCGCGTTGGTGCGCGTGCGCTGGCCGCGCACGGGCAGACCCTTGCGGTGCCGGATGCCGCGATAGCAGCCGAGATCCATCAGCCGCTTGATGTTGATCGAGACTTCCCGCCGCAGGTCGCCTTCCACCGTGAGCTTCGCGATCTGCGCGCGCAGCGCCGCGACCTCGGGCTCCGTGAGGTCCTTGACCTTGGTCTCGGGCTTCACGCCCGCGGCCGCAACGGCCCTCTTCGCCTGCGACTTGCCGACGCCGTAGATGTGCGTCAGCCCGATGACCACGTGCTTGTTCATCGGGATGTTGATACCGGCGATACGCGCCATATTTGAAATTCCTCGTCTGAGCCTCGTTCAACCTACTGCGATTACGTCCCTGTGACTCATCCCGGCCCGTACATCCGTGTACGGTCGTTCGCGCCGAACGACTGCACGTTAAGTGCACTCGTTAAAGACACGGCGCTCACCCCTGCCGCTGCTTGTGGCGCGGGTCGCTGCAGATGATGTAGACCACGCCGCGACGGCGCACGACCTTGCAGTTCTTGCAGATCTTCTTGACGGACGGCCTGACCTTCATGTCGTTACTCCACTCTGAGGTCACGGGGTGCGCCCGTAACCTCGCAAGTTCGCTTTCTTCATCAGCCCCTCGTACTGGTGCGACATCAGGTGCGCCTGCAGCTGCGCCATGAAGTCCATGACCACCACCACCACGATCAGCAGGCTCGTGCCACCGAACTGGAACGGCACGCTCCCATAGGAATTCAGCATCTCGGGCAGCACGCACACCGCAGTCACGTACAGCGCGCCCCACATCGTCAGGCGCGTCAGCACCTTGTCGACGTACTCGGCGGTCTGCTGGCCGGGGCGGATGCCGGGAATGAACGCGCCCGACTTCTTGAGGTTGTCCGCGGTCTCGCGCGCGTTGAACACCAGCGCCGTATAGAAGAAGCAGAAGAAGATGATCAGCGCCGCGTACAACACCAGGTGGATCGGCTGCCCGTAACCCAGCGTGGCCGACAGCTGCTGCAGCACGCTCTGCACCGCCGAAGGCGCATCGCTCGTGCCGAAGAAGCTCGCCATGGTCGCCGGGAACAGCAGGAGCGATGACGCGAAGATCGGCGGAATGACGCCCGACATGTTGAGCTTGAACGGCAGGTGGCTGCTCTGGCCCGCATACATGCGGCGCCCCACCTGGCGCTTGGCGTAGTTGACCGCGATGCGCCGCTGCGCACGCTCGACGAACACGCAGAACGTCGTCACGCCGATGATCACGATCAGCAGCACCAGCACGAAAGCGGGATTCATTTCGCCTGACTGCACCTGCTGCAGCGTGTTGGCGATCGCGTTCGGCAGGCCTGCGACGATGCCGGCCATGATGATCATCGAGATGCCGTTGCCGACGCCGCGCTCGGTGATCTGCTCGCCGAGCCACATCAGGAACATGGTCCCGGTGGTCATGGTGACCGTCGCTGTGAACAGGAACTGCGGGCCGGGCGAGATCGCCATGCCGCCGTTCTGCAGCGCCACCGCCGCGCCGAAGCTCTGGAACAGCGCGAGCGCCACGGTGCCGTAGCGGGTGTACTGCGTGATCTTGCGCCGCCCCGACTCGCCTTCCTTCTTGAGCGCGGTGAGCGATGGCACCACGACCGTCATCATCTGCACGATGATCGACGCCGAGATGTACGGCATCACGTTCATCGCGAAGATGCTGAAGCGGCGCAGCGCGCCGCCCGAGAACATGTTGAAGACGCCGAGAATCGTGCCCGCCTGGTCCTCGAAGAAGCGCGCCAGCGCCGCCGGGTCGATGCCGGGCACC
>DATBIF010000228.1:0-3918 GCA_036557045.1 Steroidobacteraceae bacterium | reverse complement strand
CCTTCGATGGTGGTGAGCTCGCCGACCAGATCCGGAAGATTCGCGCGCAACAGCGGCTCGCCTCCCGTGAGACGGATCTTGCGCACGCCGAGGGCGACGAACAGGCGCGCCAGCCGCGTGATCTCCTCGAAGGAGAGCCGCTCGCTCGACTTCAGGAACTGGTAGTTCTCGTGGAACGTCTCGCGCGGCATGCAATACGGGCAACGGAAGTTGCAGCGATCCATCACCGAGATGCGCAGGTCGTGCAGGGCGCGACCGCGCGTGTCGACCGGCACCGCATGGCCGCCGAGCGCGATCACCTGTGATTTCGAATCCTGTGCCATGTTCACCAGCGATAAATGCGCGTCACGAATCCCTTAGGCCAGACATTGGGCCCCGGGGGGAGTTCAACAAAGCCGTCGGTGCCCGCGAGCGAGCTGAAATCGCCGGAGCCGTTGGTGGGTTTCGGCACGGCCCACGGCCGGCCCCAGTCATCGTACTCGACCGTGACCGGCAGGAACGAGGTGAGCGCTGCCTTGAATTCGACCGGCTCCGAGAGGGCGATCTTTTCGACGCGGGGTTCGCGCAATCCCATTGCCTGGTAGAGCGCGGGCAGCACGTAGCGCGCGAGGCACACGAGCGTGGACACCGGATTCCCGGGCAACGCGAACACCGCCGGCCCGCCCTCGGTGATTCCGAACCACATCGGTTTGCCCGGACGCTGCGCGATGCGATGAAACACGAGGCGCACGCCGAGCTCCTCCAGCGCCTTCGGCACCAGATCATAGCGACCCATCGACACGCCACCGCTCAGGATGAGCACGTCATGCGTGTGCAGGTGCAGGCGCAGACGCTCCAGCAATGCCCCCATCTCATCGGGCAGGTGATCGTCGGCGACGCGCGTGAAGCCGCGCTGGCGCAACGCGGCCGCGACTCCATACGAATTGGAGCGACGGATCTGGTGATCGAGGATCGGCTCGCCCGGCTCGATCAGCTCGTTGCCGGTCGAGATCACGACGATGGTCGGCTGGCTGCTCACTCGAATGCGCGACATGCCGGCGGAAGCGGCGATCGCAATTTCCGGTGCGCGCAGCAGCGCGCCGGCCTCCAGCAGCAGATCGCCCTGTCGGCCGTCGGAGGCGCGCCTGTGCACGTTCTGGCCGGAGCGCACTTCTGTATCGCCGACGTCGGCGACGCCGTTCGCGAGCTTGAGCTGTTCGCCCGGAATCACCGCGTCGCAGCCGTGCGGCAGCACTGCCCCGGTCATCACTTCCAGGCAATCGTCGGCCGCGGCCAGGCGCTGCGGCGGATCGCCGGCGGCCTGCAAACCCTCGACGCGAAACTTGCGCCGCCCCGCTTTCCACGCATTGCTGTCGATGGCGATACCGTCCATCGCGACTCGATCGAAGGGCGGCTGGTCGCGCTCCGCGTACACGTTCTCACGCAGCACCGCGCCCATGCACTGCGGCAGCGGCAATGACTCGATCGGCAGACACACCAGGTGCTGGCTGATGAAAGTCTCGGCTTCGGCGGGAGTGATCACGATGAGCCCGGGGGCGGGCGCGGACGTCCGTGTCCGGGCAAACCTACTTCTTGTCGGAGGAACCCGAGTTCTTCTTGTTGTAAGCGCGCAGCTGTTCGTTGAACCGTTCAACCACCGCCGTCACTTCGTCGAGCGCGGCATTGTTCTTCTGCACCAGCATGCGCTCGGCGTCCTGCTTCTGTTGCTCGATCTTCTTCTTCTCGTCGTCGCTCTTGCCCGCGGCCTGCTTGTCGAGCTCGGCCTTGGAACTGTCGGACTCGAGCTTGAGGCAATTCTGGTACGCGGTGATGGCATCGTTGAACTGGGCCACCTCGTTCTTGGCCGCGATCATTTCGTCGCGGGTGGCGGTGGCGCCGTCAGGCATCTTGGTCGGCGCGGTCGGATACGTGCAGGTCGCGTTGGCGATGCCGGCGACCAACGTGAGGGCGGCGATCGCCGCGAGCTTGGAAGTCATCATTTTCTAGGGTTCCTCGGGAGTTATGTCGAAGCGCCGGGGCGCCTGAGCCATTCTATATTAAGGCCCATTGCGCGCCTGCGGCTACAGAGTCCGGCAAGTGACCTCACGCCGTCGTCCAGGGCATGCGGATCGGGACTAGCCACCCGGCGCGGGATGGGCGCGGCGCTCGAAGCGCCGGCCCTGGGCCGCCACGGCTTTCACCAGCGCGTAGCAGCGCACTTCTTCGGCCAGCCGCAGCTCGCGCACCGAGCTGTGGGTGACGCGGGCCAGGAGCGCGGCACCACCTGCCCGCAGGTGCAGGAGCACCGAGCCCTCGAGGGGCTCGAGTCGCACGATTTCAACCGGGATGACGTTACGCGTGCTGACGTTCCGAACCTCGTTGAGCGCGATGACGACGTCCCCGGCGGGTACGAAGATCCGCAGCCGTTCGCGCGGCGCTGCTGCCACCGCCACCCGCAAGCTCAACTCGCCGCAGCGCACGCTCGCGAGTCCCTCGCCGACGTCGTAGTTCGTGACGTCACCTTCGAGGATGCTGCCCATCACGCCTTCGCCGGCAATCGCATGCAGGGCCGGCTCGAGGCACATTTGCGCGACCGAACCGGATGCCAGCACCGCGCCATGTTCGAGCAGGACCACCTGCTCGGCGAGTCGCAGGACTTCGTCGAACGAATGGCTGACATAGACGATCGGGAACCGGATTTCGTCGCGCAGCCGCTCGAGGTAAGGCAGCACCTCGTCGCGGCGTGCCGCATCGAGCGAGGCGAGGGGCTCGTCGAGCAACAGCACGCGCGGCTGCGCGAGCAGCGCACGGCCGAGCGACACGCGTTGTTTCTCGCCCCCCGACAACTGGTGGATGCGCCGCTCGAGGAGCCGCGTGAGGCCGAGGAGTTCAACGACTTCCGTTTCGCGGATCGGTGCGGGGCGGCCGCGCACACGCCGCTGGCCGTAACGCAGGTTGCCGCGCACGTCGAGGTGCGGAAAGAGTCGCGCATCCTGGAACACGCACGCGATGGCGCGTTCCTCGGTCGGCACATTGGCTCCAGTCGCAGAGTCGAACAGCACCTGGCCGTCGACCACGACGCGGCCGCGCTCCGGCCTGAGCAGGCCCGCGAGCAGTGCAACCACGGTGGACTTGCCGGCGCCGGATCGGCCGAACAGCGCTGTGACCCCCGGAGTCGGCGTGGAGAACTCCACGTTCAATTCGAACGCCTCGCGCCGCAGTTGTGCCTGGAATTCGAGCATCAGCGGCCGAAGCGTCGCCGCAGCGCGCGCGCAACCCATTCCGCGGCGAGCAGACCCGCGAGTCCCAGGCCGACCGAGAGCACCGCGAGGCGGGCCGCGGCGACATCGCCATCCGGCCTTTGCAGCGCGGTGTAGAGCGCGAGCGGCAAGGTCTGCGTCTCGCCTGGAATATTCGAGGCGAAGGTGATGACGGCGCCGAATTCGCCGAGGCTCGCCGAGAACGCCACCACGGCCCCCACCAGGATGCCAGGTGTCATCAGCGGCAGCGTGACGGTGAGGAAGCGATCGAGCGTGCGCGCTCCGAGCGTGCGCGCGACGTCCTCGAGCCCGGGGTCGATGTTCTCGATCGACAACCGGATCGCGCGCACCACGAGAGGAAAGGACATCACGGCCGTGGCGAGCGCGGCGCCGGCGGTCGTGAAGACGAGTTGCAGGTCGAACGTGCTCTTCAGCCAGCTCCCGACAGGGCCGCGCGTACCGAACAGCAGCAACAGGAAGTAGCCGACGACGACCGGCGGCAGCACCAGCGGCAGATGCACGAAGGCATCGACCACAGTACGACCCAGAAAGCGGCGCCGCGCCAGCACCCAGGCGGTGACAATAGCGACCGGCAGGCTAAGCAGCACGCTGCGCGCCGCGACGTCGAGGCTGAGCCAGAAGGCTTGCCATTCGTCCGCGCTGAGCGTGAGGGAGCTCA
>DATBIF010000227.1:0-4454 GCA_036557045.1 Steroidobacteraceae bacterium | reverse complement strand
ACGTTTCGCTGTTCGCACTGCTGGCACTGGGCGCGTGCAGCGGCGGTGGTGGCATGGATGGAACCGCCACCAACCCGACACCGATGCCGCCGCAACCGATGGGCCAGGCCACGGTTGGTGTGCTGCTGACGGATGCGCCCGGCTCTACATTCTCGGAAGCGAACGCCACCATCACCAGCATTGCGCTGATGGGCGGGGGCGCGCCGCAGGCGATCTTCAGCGGCAGCAACACGATCGATCTCTTCAAGCTCGACAGTTCCTCGGACCTGTTCGCGCTGTCTTCGACCGTCGCGCCCGGCAGCTTCAACAAGATCCGCCTGACGTTGAGCGATCTGGAGCTCGTGCGCCGCGATAACGCTGGTAACGTTGTCGAGCGTGTGCATCCGCACCTGCCGGGAAACGGCAAGATCGATCTCAACCTGCGCGACTCGATGAATGCCGCGTCAGGCGACACGCTGCTCCTCGAGCTGGACTTCGACATGCAGAAGTCGATCCAGATCGTCACCACCGGCAGCGGGCGGGTGAATTTCCGGCCGGTGATCTTCGTGCGGCTGCTGCAGAAGAGCCTCAACGGGCGCCTCGCCCGGGTCGCGGGCACCGTCGGCACAATCGATGCCATGGCGCAGACCTTCGACCTGTGTGACCTGGTGCGCAACGTGCCGGCGATGACGAGCACGACGCGCTCGAGCTCGGGCGACGATCACATGGGCGATCACTGCGTCGCGGTGGCGTTCGACGACCAGACCAGCGTCTTCGGCGCCGACGGCGCGCCGCTGACCTTTGCCGACCTCAAGGAGGGCGACCAGGTCACCGCGATCGGACGCATCAGCAAGGACGAGCAGGGCGAAGACAACAGTGGCATGGGCGGCAGCTCCGGGGGCGATCAAGGAGATCACCACGATCTGCGTCTCGACGCGGTCGTGGTCGAAGTGGGTCCGCCGGGCACCTTTGCGCGGGTCAAGGGGAGCATCAAGACCGCTGTGGATGCGGCCACGCAGCGCTTTGACCTGGGCGTCGACGCCGGCCAGGGATTTGCACCGGATACCGTCCTGAGCACCCTGCTCCAGGACGGGACACGCATCTTCGACAGAAAGGGCACGGAGCTCGCGACCGATGCCATAGTGGTCGATCTCGCTGCACGCGTCGACGGTGTGTTGGCGCTCTCGAGCACCGAGGCGGATACCCTCAAGAGCTCGCTGATCGTCATCGATACCGAGGCACCCAACACCGAGACGGTGCTGCATGGTGACGTGCTCACGCTCGATGCGGCGAGCTCTTCGCTCACCATGACCACGGACGCGGGCGATCGCTGCGTGCACGTGAAGGATGACACGGCGATCTTCCTCATCACGGTCACGGATGCCGATTTCAGCAGCGAGCGCGGCATGTTCGCGGACCTGGTGGCGGGCAACCACCTGGACGTGTTCGGAACCGAGAACGCCGACGGCTGCGTAGACGCTGCGGCGGTGATCGCAGAAGTGACCGCTGCGCCTTGAACGCACCGGCCGCGCAGGGACGATGGCCATCGATCGATTCCCTGCGCGGCCTGAGTGTCGCGGCGATGCTGCTGCTCAATCGGCGCGAAAGCGCCGATCGTGCAGGAACTGCTCATCGGTCAGGCTCTCGAGGAACGCGACGAGATCCGCTTTCTCCTGCGCGGAGAGCTGCAATGCACGTATGCGTGGGTCCTTGAGGGCGTTGTTCGCCGTCGGTCCGAGCGGCTCCTGGCGCCCTCCCGCGGAGTAGTGCTCGACGACCTCCGCCAGCGTCGCGGCACTGCCGTCGTGCATGTACGGCGCCGTCACCGCAATGTTGCGCAACGTCGGCACGCGAAAGCGGCCCTCATCCTGCGCGTTGCCGGTCACCGCGCGAATTCCAGGCGCGTCGGGCGGATAAGTGCCGTGCCCATCGACGTTGTAGAGCGCGGTATTCGCATAAGTCGCTGCGACGGATGGCGCGGCGACGGTACGCACCGCGCCGGAGAAATTGATCCCCGAATGACATTGCGCGCAGCCAGCGCGCTCGTAGAACAATGCCATTCCGCGCCGCGCCGCCGCGCTCAGGGCGGCACGGTCGTCGTCGTATACGTAGCGATCGAACGCCGAACGGCCGGAAATCAGCGTACGCTCGAAGCAGGCAAGCGCGCGCGCCAGGTTGGCGATCGAGATCGGGTCTGCGGCTGCGGAGAAAGCGTTCGCAAAGAGCCGCGGGTAACGTGGATCCGCGCGCAGCGCGGTCAGGACTTCAGCCTCGCGGCCCGTGAGCCCCATCTCGACTGGATGCTGGTTGTACATCGGTTGCAGCACCTGCGCTTCGAGGGAATCGAAGCTTGGATCGGCCCAGGTGAAGGATGCGTTGTACGCCACGTTCGTGAGACTCATCGCGCTGCGTGGGTGCTGTTCGCCGGTGGCGCCAACCGCCCTGGGCCTGCCGTCCGTGAAGGCGAGCTCCGGACGGTGACAGCTGGCGCAGGAGGTTCGGCCGTCGACCGACAGGCGCGGCTCGAAGAAAAGGCGTCGCCCCAGCGACACCTTGGCGGCGGTCATCGGATTGCCGGCGGGCACGTAAGGAACCGGAAAACCGCGCGGCAGTTTCCAGTCGAAACCAGCCGCAGGATCGTTGGACGCAGCCGCGGCCGGCGCGGCCTGGGTCGGGAACAAGGGGACCTCGGCCGCGAGCCCGCGACCGAGCAGTAACGCCAGCGCGCCGGCACACGCACGCCATGAGAGTGGCGCGCCCACGTCCGGCCGACACCGTGCGGTCAGTGCCAGCTGGTCGAGGCCGTGCTCGTGTCGAGCGATGCCGTCTGCTGGGCGATCGCGCCGCGTTCCTGCACCCACTTGGCGAACTCATCGAGCGCCTGCGGTTGCAGGCCGGCCGGGTCGGTGCGACGCACAGCGACGAACTTCTGCATCGCCGCGAGCAGCTGATCGGCGTGCTTGCGCGAAGCCGAGAACAACTGCATGTACGCCTGGCGTGCGTCGTCGAGCCGGTTCAGTCCGAGATACGCCTCTGCCCGGTACTCGATCGCTTCCACGAAGTCGGGCTTGAGACGCAGTGCCTGCGCATACGAATTGAGCGCGTCGTCGTAGTGGCCGAGGTGCCGCTCGGCGAACCCCGCGTAATTCCAGGCCTGGTACATCGAGGGACTGAGCGAGGTGGCGTCGCGGAAATAGTCGAGCGCCTTCTGGTAACTCGCGCTCGCCTTCTGCAATGCCTTGTCACGCTTCTCGGGGCTGCCGGCTTTGGCGGCATCCGCTTCGTAGTCAGCGGCCTTGTTGATCTGCTTGACGCCGGAGTTGTACGCGGTGGTCGCCTGCTGCTCCGGCGAAATCTGCCGGTCTGCGCGCGGCTCCGGCATTCGCGCGGCCGGGCCGGTCCCTGCAGCCTGCGCGGCCGAATCTGGAAGGGCCGCGCATGCGCCCAATGCAACCAGTAATGCGAGCTTCTTGGCGACAGTCATGGAATTCTCCCGCAGTGGACCTCTCGACGGGTCGGGGCTTCGATGGTGCGCGCGGCCGAAAGTTGCGCCCTGAGCGCATCGCGCCAGTCCGTCGGCGAGGCGCAGTCTGATTCAGGAGCGCATACGGAGCAAACCTGAATGCCCCGCGCCAACCGGCAGGACGCCTGGGCGTAAACTCCCGCCACCCTTTCCAACCGGGGACCCGCATGGTGACTCGCCTCGGCCGCGCGCTACTCGTCGCGGCATTTGCCCTCGTGCTCGCGGACGCCCGGCATGCCAGCGCGGCACCGGAGACGACGCTGCCGCTCGACCGGTGGCTCGGAACCTGGCAGGGACCGGGCAGCAACAGCGGCGTGACGGCAAACCTGACCTTGCGCTTCGAGCGCGCGCTCGGCGGCCGCTTCGTGAAGGTGAGCCTCTCCAACCAGATCGGGCCGCCGGAAACGCGTGAGCAGTTCGAAGGCCTCGCGCTCTATTGGCCCTCCGGCGCCGGGCAGATCCGCGGGAGCTGGTTTGACTCGCAGGGCACCGTGTACGCGCTCGATGTACAGGTCTTCGGCGAGACGCTGCTTGCCATCTGGCACGACGAGCAACCGCGCGGACGCTCGAGCTACCGCCTCGTGCAGCCCGGGGTGCTCGAGGTCATCGACTCGGTGCGCGCACCCGATGGGAGCTGGCGCGAGTTCGCGCGCTACCAGCTCAAGCGCACCTAGACGTCAATGGGATCGCATCGCCCAGACGGTGTGGATGTCATGAGCGGTCACCCAGACAGTATCGCCGGCGACGCGTACGCCGCCGCTTCCGGCGGGCGGGCCGAAGCGCTCGACCACCGTATTCGTGGCCGGATCGATGGCCGAGAGGAGGACGGTCGTGGTACGAACCCAGACGCGTCCGGCACCGGTCGCGATATCGCCGCCGGATTCGGGCACGCCCACGGGTATGGTGGCGACTACCTGGTTCGTCCGAGGATCGATGCGGCTAACGGTTCCGT
>DATBIF010000226.1:0-2526 GCA_036557045.1 Steroidobacteraceae bacterium | reverse complement strand
GTCGCGGTTTCGCGGTTGTTAACGAGCCGCACCACCGGGTTAACAACCGCGAAGCCGCGACCCGGCACCGTCACTGGCACCGTCACTGAGCCGCGAAGAACCTTGCGGCCACCGCGAGACAGAAGGGCGCGACCAGCGTCGTGTGATAGGCCGCGAGGACTGCCGCCTCTCCCCCATCTTTCGCCCCGCCGGCCACTGCTGCGGCGGCGACGACCTCCTTGGCGATGTCGAACTTCGATCTCAGATCGTCGTAGGGGTCGCCGATCGAGCCTGAGTCGATGTCCACCACGCTGAGCGATGCAGGCGCACGAGTCGCCCAGAAACCCTGCATGAACTCAGTGTTCATGAAGAAGACCACCGGGTCCGAATCGCCCGCGCACAGCAGCGTCGGCGCAGTGGGCGTCCACTCGGTGCGCAGGTCGTTCTGCTTGAGCCGCGCGCGCATCGATAACTGGGGAGCCGCCGCCGGGATACCGCTGGTCGTCGTCGGAAATGAGCCATCGGGATTGGCTCGCGCGTCGTTGAGGTAGGTCAGGCGGTAACTGTTGGTGACGAGATTGTTGCTGCCGAACCCGAGCGCAAACACCTGGGCAAGATTCGCGGGCTGCGTCGCGGGAGTGATGTTCGCGAACGCGGGATCGGGCGGCGTCGAATTGAAGAGCGCGTTCTGCGGCAGCTTCCCCTGCGCATAGAGGTCGCTGCGCGCCAGCGTGCCCGGCAGGAGCGTATCGATGCCGTTCGCGTACTGCGACTCGAAGACGTCCGTCGCCTGCGAGTAGATGTCGCCGTAGGCCTGCTGATAACCGGTCGCGAGCAGCGTCCAGGAGATCGGCGCGTCGGCGTTCACCTGGCCCTCGAACACCGCATCGACGAATGCGGCCAGCGTGTAGGGACCCGAGAGCGGTGCTGAGGCGGTCACAGTCATGCCGGCATCCTGCATCGCTCGCTGCGTTGCCATCGCGACATAGCCGCCCTGCGAATAGCCGGTCAGGAAAAGACGCCCATCATCGCTGGAGCCCGTAGCCACCGCCGGCAGCGCGCTGCGCGCGGCGGTCAGGGCGTCGATCATGTCCTTCGACTGTTGATCGGCGATGAGGTACGGGTGATACGAAAGCGTCGAAGTGTCATAGCCCGCATAGTTCGGAGCCACGACGATGTAACCCTGCGATGCAAAGAATGCGGCGAGAATGATGCCTTCCGCATTGCTGTCGTTCATCACGTTCGAGATATCGAAGGCCTGGTCCGTGCTCGTCCCGTGCGCATAGAGAAGGATGGGCCGCGCGCCGCTGCACGTCGAGTTGCCGCCCGTCGGCACCATCAGTGCGCCGGAAGCTGTGGTCGCCTCGTCCTGGCCACCCACCGTGTGGTACTGAAGGTGGTAGATGGCGATATCGCAAACCGGATTGGCAGCGAGCTCGAGCAGCTGCTTGTTGACGTCGAGACCGAGCTGTTGCAAGAGCGCGCCAGCGGTGAATACGCCGCGTGACTGCGGCGGATTCTGCAACAACGTGCCGCGTGCGGCCTCGCCACTGGACGAGGATCCGCCGCCGATGAAGTCGTTGAAGAGCTTGTCCTTGCAAGCGGTGGAAGCCAGCGCGAGCGCGCACAGCAGCAGCAACCTGAACCAACGCATCCTTCCACCCCGGCCGTGAAACCGTTGCTCGACAGAGAAAGGTTAGAGCCCGGCATGCACAGGGCATGTAGGCGCAATCCCGATTTGACTGTCGGCTGCGGGCGGGCGTTCGCGCGAATGAATCGGCGGACGTGGTGAAGAAATGTCAGGCGGTGGCGCCGTCCGCGCCCCTGCTATAGCCCGAGATCCGAAAGACCGGGGTGATCGTCCGGCCGCCGGCCGGCGGGCCAGTGGTACTTGCGCTCCGACTCCTTTATGGGCAGATCGTTGATGCTGGCAATGCGCCGCGCCATGTATCCAAGCGCATCGAATTCCCAGTTCTCGTTGCCGTAGGAGCGAAACCACTGGCCGCTGTCGTCGTGCCATTCGTATGCGAAGCGCACGGCGATGCGATTTTCATGGAACGCCCACAGTTCCTTGATCAGCCGGTAGTCGAGCTCGCGCGCCCACTTGCGCTCGAGGAATGCCACGATCGCCTCGCGCCCGCGAAAGAACTCGGCGCGATTGCGCCATACGCTGTCCGGTGAATAGGCGAGCGACACCTTCTGCGGGTCGCGCGCGTTCCACGCGTCCTCGGCGAGTCGCACCTTGCGAATCGCACCTTCCCGATCGAACGGCGGCAGGGGCGGACGGGGACTCTCAGTGCTCATGTTCACCTCGGTTGCGAAGTAACAGTGGGTGCTCGCGGGATGCGGTGGCGATCGATCCACCACGCCCACAGAACGAGTAGCCAGGCTCCCTGCCCGAACCAGGCCAGTGCGCGTGCGCTCGGTGGCGGTGTGGACCACGGCCCCGCCGCCCACATGAGGGCGCACGCGACCAGAAAGACCCACAGGCCGATCGACCCGATACGATCCCTGGCGCGAGTGCACCGGACATAGACGCTGATTCCG
>DATBIF010000225.1:0-3450 GCA_036557045.1 Steroidobacteraceae bacterium | reverse complement strand
CGGTGCGGATCACAGGGTAGCGTTGGCTCGGAACGCGCGGCATCACAGGTTTGTCGCCGCGATCGCGTTCCAGGTCGATATAGAGGAGTCCGGTAACCCCCTGCAGGCTCAGGCTCGCCAGGGTCTCGTCGGTGATCGGTGCGCTCCCGTCGATATCGACGATCACCTCGACGCGATCGGCGGCGCGCGGATCGATGTCCATGCGCACGACTCGCCCGACGTCGACGCCGAGATAGCGCACCGGCCCGCCCTTGCTCAGGCCCGCGACGCTGCCTTCGAAGTAGATCTCGAAGCGCTTGTAGTTGCGCTGGTCCTGGCTGTCCGTGTACCAGATGATGAACCAGGCCCCGAGCGCCAGCACCAGCAGCACGAACGCGCCCACGGTCAGATAGTTCGCTTCACGTTCCATTGCCGCCCTCGCGCCCACGGGCCGCCGCCCGCGCACGCGGGCCGTGGAAATACTCGTGAATCCAGGGGTGGGTGTTGTGCAGGATTCCGGCCACCGTATCGACCACCATGTGTCGATCGACGATCACGCCGACGCGATCGCAGATGGTGAAGATGGTATCGAGGTCGTGCGTAATCATGACCACCGTGAGACCGAGATTCTTCTTCAGGCCGGCGATGAGCTCATCGAATGCAGCTGCGCCGAGAGGATCGAGCCCGGAGGTCGGCTCGTCCAGGAACAACAGGCGCGGATCGAGCGCCAGGGCACGCGCCAGCGCAGCGCGCTTGATCATACCGCCCGAAAGCTGTGCCGGGTACTTGGCGCCGGCATCGGCGGCCAGGCCCACCATGTGCAGCTTGATGCCCGCGAGCGCATCGAGCGCGTCGTCCTCGAGATCGAAGAACTCGGTGATCGGCATCTGCACGTTCTGGATCACGTTCAGAGAAGTGAACAGCGCGCCGTGCTGGAACGTGACTCCGTAATGGCGCTTGACGTCCCGCAGCTCGCTCTCGCTCAGGGTCGTGATGTCGCGACCGTAGAGCGTGACGCTTCCCGCGCGTGGACGCTGCAGGCCGAGAATGGTCCGCAGCAGCACCGACTTGCCGCTGCCCGAACCGCCCACGATGCCGAACACCTCGCCTTCGAGCACCTGCATGTCGAGCCCGTCGTGCACCACCTGTGCACCAAAGCGGTTCACGATGCCTCGCACTTCGATGATCGGCTGACTCATATGTCGAGGTGCCGGAAGATCACCGCGAACACCGCGTCGGCGAAGATCACCAGGAAGATCGACTGCACCACCGCGACCGTGGTCAGGCGCCCGAGCTCGCGCGAGGACTCGCGTACCTGCATGCCGCGCAGCGTGCCCACGAAAGCGATCAGGAACGCGAAGATCGGCGCCTTGAACACGCCCACCCAGAAGGTGGTGGGGGCAATCGATTCCTGCACGCGCGACAGATATTGCGCGGGCGGGATGTCGAACAGATAGAAGCACAACAGTCCGCCGCCGGTGAGCCCGACACCGTCCGCGATGATGGTGAGGAGCGGCAACGCGATCACCAGGCCGAGCAGGCGCGGAACCACCAGCACCTCGACCGGGCTCGTCCCGATCGCGTGCAGTGCATCGATCTCCTCGTTGAGTTTCATGACGCCGATCTCAGCGGCGAATGCGCTGCCGGACCGGCCCGCGACGATGATGGCTGTGAGCAGCACGCCGAGCTCGCGCAGGACGCCGATCGTCACCAGGTCGATGACGAAGATCTCGGCGCCGAAGCGTCGCAGCTCGGTCGCGCCCAGGTACGCGATGATGGTGCTGATCAGGAACGCGATCAGGGACACGATCGGGATCGCCTGCACGCCGGTCTCGTGAATGTGCCGCACCAGCGCCGGGAATCGCATCCGGCGCGGGTGCACAAGCGCGGAGCCGAGCACGCTGCAGATCTCGCCGAAGAAGGCCAGTCCCTGGCGCGAGGCCTGGGCGCGCCAGATTGCCCAGCGCCCCAGCTCGCGCACCGGCGCCACGATGTCCACCGTGTCATCGGCGGGAGCCGGGTGCCAAGGTTCCTGGAGCGTGCGCTCGACGAAGCGTACCTGGTCAGGGATCTCGCCCTGCCACCGCACCGTGCGCTGTGCGGCGCGCTGCCGCTCGAGCCAAGCATGCAGGAACCACGCGCCGGTCAGATCGAGATCCTCGAGCCGCTGCGCATCGATGCGCACCTCACGCGCGCTGCCGACTTCGAGGTCACCGAGTTCCTCGCTGATGGCGGCAGCATTCTCGATCAGCCAGCGCCCTGTGACTGAAACGGTCAGCACGCCGTCCCGATGCTGCTGGCTGAGAAACATCGCCGGCGATGCTAGCAGGCGCGCCGGTTGCCTTCGAGTCCGCTGCGCCTTACTTTGCGGTGCAGGTTCAATGCGCATTCGGCGGCGATGTCGCACAGCCCGCTAGTACAAGTCCTGGTACTCCTGGCCGCAGCGGTGCTGGTGGTGTACGCCGTTCGCCGCCTGAGGCTCTCCCCGATCCTCGGCTATCTCGCCGTGGGCATGCTGCTCGGTCCGCATGCTCTCGGCCTGGCGGCGGACAACACCGCGACCACCGTCCTCGCGGAGATTGGCGTCGTATTCCTGGTTTTCACGCTCGGCCTCGAGTTTTCGCTGCCGCGCCTGGTCGCCATGCGCTGGGAGGTGCTTGGCCTGGGCGGCGCGCAAGTGCTGGTCACGGCGGGCATCGGGGCAATGCTCGCCTGGCACTTCGGCGTCGAGCTGCCGGTCGCCATCGTACTCGGCGGCGCGATGGCAATGTCTTCAACCGCGATCATCGTGCGCCAGCTGAGCGAGCAGGCCGAGGTCAACCGCACGCACGGGCGCCTGGCGGTGGCGATCCTGCTGTTCCAGGACATCGCCTTCGTGCCCCTCCTCGCGCTCACCTCGGCGCGTGTGACGCACGGGGAGCTCGCGGACGCGGCCGAATTCATCCGCACCGTGACCGAAGGCGGCATCGCGCTGCTCATCGTACTGGCGGCGGGCCGCTGGTTGTTGCGCCCGCTGTTCCACGAGATCGCGCACGCGCGCTCGCCGGAACTGTTCGTGCTCGCGGTGCTGCTCGTGGTGCTCGGCTCGGCGTGGACCACGCAGATCGTCGGCCTGTCGCTTGCCCTCGGCGCCTTCCTGGCGGGCATGATGCTCGCGGAAACGGAGTTCCGGCACCAGGTCGAGGCGGTGATCCGGCCGTTTCGCGATGTGCTGCTGGGTCTGTTCTTCATCACCATCGGCATGCTGTTCGATACCGGCCTGCTGGTGCGCCAGTTGCTCCTCGTCAGCGGTCTCGTGGTACTGCTCATCGTCGCCAAGACGCTCATCGTGATGCTGCTGGCGCAACGGTTCGCCCGCAGCTTCTTCAAGGCGCTGCGCACTGGAATCGTCGTCAGCATCGGCGGTGAATTCGGGTTCGCGCTGCTCACCATCCTGCTGCGCGACCGGCTGGTCGCGCCCGACATCGTGCA
>DATBIF010000224.1:0-7936 GCA_036557045.1 Steroidobacteraceae bacterium | reverse complement strand
GCCTACTTCTGGGGGCGGCTGTCGGCTACCGGGCCCGTTCCCTATAATGCCGCCGCGTCCTCCGGCTCGAACTATGGGCCGCTGAACCCGGCGCTGATCGGGCCAGACGGCATCATCCAGACCCGGATTACCGCGCTGCATGATGCCGAAGCGGCCGCAGGTGTAGATGACACACAGCCGGTTCCGGTTGACCTGGTGACGGCTTCCAGCAGCGGGCTTGACCCGCACATCAGCCCGGCAGCGGCGCAGTATCAGGTGAACCGGGTGGCCAAGGCGCGGGGCATGGATCCGGCGCGCGTGCGCGAGCTCGTGGCGCAAGCCACCGAAGGCCGCCAGCTCGGCTTTCTGGGCGAGCCCACCGTTAACGTCCTAACGCTCAACCTAGCGCTCGACGCGCAGGGCGGTGTGACGGCTAAGTAGGCGCTACACTTCCTGCATGAGCGAAGGTCGTGTCGAGCGTCCGGATCCCGACGCGCTGCTCGCGCGCATCGAGGAAGAGCGCGCACGCGAAAGTCGCGGCCGGCTGAAGCTCTTCTTCGGCGCATCGCCCGGCGTCGGCAAGACGTATGCGATGCTGGCCGACGCCCGGCGACTCCGTGAACAGGGCCGCGACGTCGTCATCGGCGTGGTCGAGACGCACGGCCGCCAGGAAACCGCGCGGCTCATCGCCGGCCTCGAGGTGCTGCCGCGCAAGCGCATCGATTACCGCGGACACATCCTCGAGGAGTTCGACCTCGACGCGGCGCTCGCTCGCACGCCGTCGGTGCTGGTCGTGGACGAGCTGGCCCATACCAATGCGCCCGGCTCGCGGCATCCCAAGCGCTATCAGGACGTTCTGGAGCTGCTCGGAGCGGGCATCGACGTCTACACCACCGTCAACGTCCAGCACATCGAGAGCCTCAACGACGTGATCGGCGGGATCACCGGCGTCAAGGTGCGCGAGACGCTGCCCGACCGCGTCTTCGATCAGGCCGACGAGATCGTGCTGGTCGACCTGCCCGCGGACGACCTGCTCCAGCGCTTCAAGGAAGGCAAGGTCTATTTGCCCGAACAGGCCGAGCGCGCGGTGCAGAATTTCTTTCGCAAGGGCAATCTGCTCGCGCTACGAGAACTGGCACTGCGTCGAGCTGCCGATCGTGTCGACACGCAGATGCGAAGCTTCCGCGGCGCGCAATCCGTCGGCGCGGTCTGGAAGACCCGTGACGCGCTGCTGGTAGGCATCGGACCAGCCGAAGGCAACGACACCGTCGTGCGATCCGCGGCGCGCCTCGCGGCTGCATTGGATGCGCCGTGGCACGCCGTGTACGTGGAGACGCCTGTGCTGCAGCGCCTGCCCGAGAGGCGCCGCCGGCGGATCCTCGCGACACTGAAGCTCGCTCAGGAGCTCGGCGCACAGACCGCCACCGTCGGTGCACCCGACGTCCTGCAGGCGCTCGTCGAATACGCGCGCTCGCACAATCTCGGCAAGTTGGTCGTCGGTCGCGCGCCGACGCGCCGTCGCATGCTCGACCGCCTCCGTCGCTCGCTTGCCGACCGCGCCAATGCGCTGGCACCCGATCTCGACATCGTGGTAGTCACCCGCGACGATGCTCCGCCGCCCACCGAGGCGGAAGTCCAGGTTGAGAAGGACGGCCGCGTCGTCTGGCAGGGCTACGCGGCAGCCCTCGCGCTCTGCGTGGCGGTCACGCTGCTCGCCACGCCGTTGCGGCTCGTGCTCGACCTGCCCAATATCGTCATGCTGTATCTGCTTTCGGTCGTGGCGATCGCGTTGCTGTTCGGGCGCGGACCCGCCGTGTTCGCGGCATTCATCAACGTGGCGGCGTTCGATTTCTTCTTCGTGCCGCCGCGGTTTTCGTTCGCCGTGTCGGACATCCAGTACCTGCTGACCTTCGCGGTGATGCTCACCGTCGGCGTCGCCATCGGGCAGCTCACCGCACGGCTGCGCTACCAGGCGAAAGTTGCATCGGCCGGCGAGGAGCGCGCCCGACGCCTGTTCGAGATGGCGCGCGAGCTCGGCGCGGCACTCGCCACCGAGCAAGTCGCCGTGATCGGCGAGCGCTTCGTGGCCGACACCCAGCGGAGCAAAGCGGCAGTCGTCGTCCTGAACGAGGACGAGACCCTCGCCTTTCCGGAGCCGTCGGCGTCGCGCCCGGTCGTCGACTCGGCGATTGCGCGCTGGTGCGCCGATCGCGGCGAGCCTGCTGGCTTCGCCACCGACACGCTCAACGCCGCGCCGAATCTCTACCTTCCGCTGCGCGCGCCAATGCGCACGCGTGGCGTCCTGGTGGTCGAACCGCGCAATCCGCGCGTTCTGATGATTCCTGAGCAAAGGCGTCTGCTGGAGACCTGCGCGGCGCTGATCGCGATTGGCCTCGAGCGCGTTCACTTCGTCACGGTGGCGCAACGCACGCTAGTCGACATGGAATCGGAGCGGCTGCGCAATTCCGTGCTGGCCGCGCTGTCGCACGACCTGCGCACGCCGCTCACGGCGCTCGTGGGATTGTCCGAAACGCTCATGAACGAGGTGGCCGAAGGCCAGGCGTCGTTGCACGCGCGAGCGCTGCGCGACCAGGCGCGGCGCACCGCCCAGCTCGTCGACAAGCTGCTCGAGATGGCGCGTCTGGAAGCCGGACGCGTGGAGCTGCGCCAGGACTGGCAGTCGCTGGAGGAGCTCGTCGGCAGCGCATTGCAGGCGCTCGAAGCCCCGCTCTCGGGACGACCGGTGGACGTCGCGCTGCCGCCAGACCTGCCGCTCGTGCGCTGCGACGGCGTGCTGATCGAGCGTGTTCTGGTCAACCTGCTCGAGAACGCAACGAAGTACACGCCGCCCCGCAGTCCGCTGCGCGTGAGCGCGACCGTCAACGAGGATCGCGTCGAGGTGGCCGTCGAAGATCGCGGACCCGGGCTGCCGCGCGGGCGCGAAGCGGCCATCTTCGACAAATTCACGCGCGGTGAGCCGGAATCCGGCGTACCCGGCGTCGGTCTTGGGCTTGCCATCTCGCGCGCGATCGTCGAAGCGCACGGCGGGTCGATTCGTGCCGAGAATCGTGACGGCGGCGGCGCCCGATTCGTATTCAGGCTTCCGCTTGTCACGCCGCCGGCCGTGGAGCCGGAAGCCGAGCAGCAGGTCGCGAGCACCTGAGACACATCATGGATCCCGGACCCCACGTACTGGTGGTCGAGGACGAGCGCGAGATTCGCCGCTTTGTGCGCGCGGCACTCGAGGGGGAGGGATTCCGCGTCGCCGAGGCCGAGAACGCGACGCGCGGCGGCATCGAGGCGGGCACGCGCAAGCCAGACCTCGTTGTGCTGGATCTCGGCCTGCCCGACCGCGATGGCGTCGATCTCATCCGCGAGCTACGCACCTGGACACAGGTGCCGATCCTGGTGCTGTCTGCGAGGATCGACGAAGCCGACAAGGTCACTGCGCTCGACGCCGGCGCGGACGATTACCTGATCAAGCCATTCGGCACGGGCGAACTGCTCGCGCGCGTGCGCGCGATGCTGCGGCGTAGCGTACGCGGGCCGGAGCGGGACCAACCAATAGTCGAATTCGACGACGTGCGCGTAGATCTAACGAACCGCACCGTCACGCGTGCCGGCACCCCGGTGCACCTCACGCCGGTCGAATTCCGACTGCTCGCGCATCTCCTGGCGCATCCGGGTCGCATGATCACGCATCGGCAGCTGCTGCGCGAGGTATGGGGCCCTTCGCACGTCGAGGATAGTCACTACTTGCGCGTTTACATGGGCCATCTGCGGCAGAAGCTCGAGGCAGAGGCGGCCCGGCCCCGGCATTTCATCACCGAAACCGGCGTGGGTTATCGCTTCGTGCCGTAGCTGGCTAAGTCACATCGCCAACTCACGGATGCAGACTGCATCGCGTCGTTAGGACCTCTCCTCCGGCGCTCGTTCCAAGTTGGCGCAGCGGCCGATCCTATGCCATCCAAACGCGCGCAGGTGCCTGCGTCGCGGGTAGGCGTTAGAATGTGCACCGGGTGCAGCGCATTCAGCGCTTGCAGGTTGATGCGAAGGTCGGGCCGCCTCGCAGCAGAGGCCTCCTCGTCCGCATGCACCCTCAGTCCATTGATGTCATTGCCGGCGCACTCTTTGCCGCCGCGCTGCTGCACACGTTCGCCGCCAAGCGGATACAACGGCTCTCCCGCAGCTTTCCGCGCCATGCGGGGCTGTTTCACCTCTTGGGCGAGGTCGAGGTCATCTTCGGCTTCTGGGCCTTGATCCTCATAGCAACCATGGCGATGCTCTTTGGCGCCGATCGCGCCATCGACTACGCCGAATCACGCAATTTCACCGAGCCGCTATTCGTGTTCGTCATCATGGTGGTCGCGGGATCTCGACCCGTTCTCTCGGCCGTGCTTTCCGTGGTCCTGATCGTGGAACGAGTCGTCCCACTTCCGAACCCGATGGCGAGGGCCTGGATCGGACTGACCGCGATCCCGTTGATGGGGTCGCTGGTGACGGAGCCCGCCGCGATGACTATTGCCGCGATGCTGCTGGCTCCGGTGGCGTTCCGACGCGACATGCCGGAAGCACCCAAGTACTTCGCGCTCGCGGTGCTATTCGTCAACGTGTCCATCGGAGGAACCCTGACGCCGTTCGCGGCGCCGCCGGTCTTGATGGTGGCCGCGCCATGGGGCTGGAGCGGCGGGTTCATGGCCGGCGTCTTCGGCTGGAAAGCAGCCGCAGCGGTGATCGTCAATGCCTCCGCCGCTACCTTTCTGCTTCGCACGTTTCTGGCGGCCGGCCCGCCCGGTGAAGAGCAAGCGCTGAAGGCGAGAGTGCCATGGACCGTGATCGCCGTTCACTTGGGACTGCTGTCAGCTATCGTCGTCATGGCTCACCACAAAGTCGTGTTCATGGGTCTATTTCTGCTATTCCTCGGTATAGCGCATGCGTATGAGAAATATCAGACTCCGCTTCTGGTCCGCGAGGCCCTGCTCGTAGCATTCTTTTTGGCAGGCTTGGTAGTGCTGGGCGGACTCCAGCGATGGTGGCTGGAGCCACTGGTCTCCGACCTTGGCGCCTTCGAGCTGTTCCTTGGTGCCGTAGCGTTGACGGCGATCGTCGACAACGCGGCGCTCACACACCTGGGCTCCCAGATAGCGGATCTTTCCGAACTGGCGAAGTACATGCTCGTGGCCGGCGCCGTAGCGGGCGGCGGACTCACAGTGATTGCCAACGCGCCGAATCCGGCTGGCATCGCTCTGCTCAAGAAGGGCTTCGCAGACGAGTCCGTGGGAGCAGGTGCGCTTCTGCTTGCGGCGCTTCTGCCGACCGCTGTCGCCGCAGCTGCTTTCCTCATCCTTTAAGCAAACGCTGCCACGTGGCCTCGATCAAATCCCCTCGGCTCGCTACGTCACGTCGGCCAAGAGCGAAGAAACGACCACCTTCTGCTCAAAGCGTGGACAATGAGGGCGTGCGCAGTAGCCGTTCGGTCGCGGCTCAGCTTAGGCAAGCCCAATTCGGATGCTACCAAGTGTCCAGCAGTGGAAATTTGATGCCATAGCCGCAGACGATCCGGATCGGGCGCTACTGCTCGAATCATGCGGAACGGGCGCGCAGCTGATTGCGGCAATCACGACCACTTTGCCGACTTCACTAAGGGCCGGCAATGTTCGTTTGTGTCGTGAACTGGCCATCGACGCGCGTGGTGGCTATAGAGCCATTGTTCAATTTCATGTCGGAGCTGCGCTCTTCGACTGGTTCTTCAATGGTCGCTCTGGGTATCGTGCACACTACTGGTCAGCGGCTAAGGACGGATTGCACTTCAATGGCGAGATTGTCGCGCGCATTCGCGACTGCCTGCTATCCAGCCTTCCTGACGAGGTCATCGCGTGCAATATTCGAGATAACTTTGAGCTTGCG
This sequence comes from Steroidobacteraceae bacterium, assembly GCA_036557045.1. GTDB lineage: Bacteria > Pseudomonadota > Gammaproteobacteria > Steroidobacterales > Steroidobacteraceae > DATBVX01. The sequence goes on along the minus strand of DATBIF010000224.1, from coordinate 2,050 downwards.
GACCGAGTCTTGCTTCCAACGGCATTCTTTGCGCGGTCGCTCGTGCCGTCGCTTTCCAAGCTGTGGTGGTGTGTGAAACGCCTCGCGTGCGATGGCGCTATTGAGCAGCTCGCGCCGGGCCTGGCTGGACCACGGTTGATCGTAGATCGGCCGCAGCATTGGGCGGCGCCGTCAAGGAACGAACATGACGCGTGGCTTGACGTGTACGGCGCGTTTGTCACGCGCGACGGTCTGTACCAGCCGAAGGACCCGTTAGGTCGAGCGCAGAAACTCCATATTGTTGGCGAGGCGTAGCGCAGAAGGCTCGGGCGACCAGCCGACCCGCTGAGTTTGGGACCGGGGCGAGCACCGCACGTGAATGGAATTAGAGTGAACTAAAGACATGACGTTACCGGAGGATCATCAACGGAGCAGATCCAAAAATCTGCCGGTAAGAAGCCACATTTTGGACCAAATTCGGACCAACGCCGACTGGAGCTGCCGGCGAAAGCCAATATTGGCGGCGTTGCAAGCCACTGATTGCAAAGGTGTCGACCGCCGCCAACAACGAACTAGCTTGACTCAAAATCCGCCGGTAGCGATACCGTGAGGGTTCGAGTCCCTCTCCCGGCATTCTCCCGATCGTTTTTGACGCTTCAAGTCGGCTCACGATCGGCCGCAAAATCGCGATTTCCCCTATGACAAAGCGGTTCGCGGCCGTTCGGACCGCGTCAATCCCTTGCATTTGCGTACCCCAATGCCTGGGGGTATCGTGGGGGCATCTGGTCCCCAAAGTGGGGGTATTGCGTGGCACTCACGGACCTCGCCATTCGCCGCACCAAGGCGCGCGAACGGGCCTACAAGCTCTACGACGAGAAGGGTCTGTACCTTCTGATATCTGCGACCGGTGCGAAGCTCTGGCGCCTGAAATATCGCGTCGCAGGCAAGGAGAAGACGCTCGCACTCGGTCAGTACCCCGAGCGATCGCTGGTGCAGGCGCGCGATGACACCTACGAGGCGCGCAAGCTGATTCGCGATGGAGGCGATCCGAGCGCCCAGCGCAAGCAGGAACGGCGTGAGCAGCGGATCAGCGCCGAGAACACGTTCGAGGTGCTCGCGCGGGAGTGGCACGCCAACCAGCGGGGCAAGTGGACCCCTGGTCACGCCGATACGATGCTGCGGCGTATCGAGACACATCTTTTTCCGGAGCTCGGGAAGCTGCCGATCGCGGAAATCGAGGCGCCGCAGCTCCTGGACGCGCTTCGCGGCATCGAGCGTCGAGCGCAGGAACGCGCTCGGGGGTCGAACGAGATCGCCCATCGAATGCTGCAGGCCAGCGGGCAGATCTTTCGCTACGCGGTCGTAACGGGCCGCGCAAAGCGGGATCCGTCGGGCGCGCTGCGGGGCGCGCTGAAGGCCAAGGAGAAGACGCGGAACCTGGCCGCCCTATCGGAGGCCGAGCTCCCGGCCTTTCTGAAGAAGCTGCACGCCTATGACGGGACGCCGCAAACGAAGCTGGCGCTCCGATTGCTGCTCCTGACGTTTGTTCGCACCAGCGAGCTCCGCGGCGCTCAGTGGCATGAGTTCGAGCTTGAGAAGGCCCAATGGCGCATCCCGGCCGAGCGCATGAAGATGCGGTCAGAGCACATCGTTCCGCTCGCAACCCAGTCGATCAGCGTCATTCGTGAGCTCCATAAGCTGAACGATGGACGCCCCTATTTGTTCGCAAACCAGGCCGATCACGAGAAGCCGATGAGCGAAAACACGCTTCTCTACGCGCTCTACCGCATGGGGTACCACTCGCGAGCGACGGCTCACGGTTTCCGCGCGACGGCGTCAACGATCCTCAACGAGCAGGGCTTCAAACCGGATGTAATCGAGCGTCAGCTCGCACACGTTGAGCGAAACAAGGTTCGGGCTGCCTATCACCGCGCGGAATACCTCACGGAGCGCCGGCAGATGATGCAGCACTGGGCCGATTTCCTCGATCGGCTGGCGGCTAAGTAGGTTCTCGTCTGACCGTCGGCATCCGACGGTGGATTCAACCGATCGATGCAACACCCTATGATCC
>DATBIF010000223.1:0-11096 GCA_036557045.1 Steroidobacteraceae bacterium | reverse complement strand
CGCACCGAGGAAGCCATCCGCCACGCCGAACGAACGCCGTTCGACCTGAGGGAGCTGGTGCGCTCGACGACTCGCGCCTACGGCGATGCGTTCCCCACTCACCACTTTGTGGCCCGCGTGCCCGAGGGGAATTGCGAATTCATCGGCGCGCCCGACCTCATCGTGCAGCTCCTCGACAAACTGGTCGAGAACGCAGTCGACTTCAGCGCGGCCGCTACGCTGATCGAAATCGTGCTGGAGACAGAGAACGGAGAATACCTTCTCGCCGTGGACAACGAGGGCGTCCCGCTCACCGAAGAAGTCCGCGCACGCCTGTTCGAATCGATGTTCCACCAGCGGCCGGAGGGTGCGGGGAAACCCCATTTCGGTCTTGGTCTGTACATTGTCCGACTGATTGCGCAGGCCCACGGCGGGGACGTCCTCGCCAGGAACCTGCCGGATCGCAAAGTGCGCATCGGCGTCCGACTTCGAGCTCCCGGCCACCCTGGCAGTCCCTGGACGTCGACTTAATTTACAGAATGCTCCCGTCGCGTCCCCAGGCCAGGGCACCGTCGCGGGACCATCAGGCCTCCGAGATTGCCTTTGGCGATCGACCGCCCTCGCCCGGCGCAAAGCCGCCACCCTGCAGTGCGACTTGGGAACGGAAACACGCCTGTTTGACGCTTCCAGCCAGCGCGCTCGGGGGCGTCGTCGGGGTTTCTTACAGTTCCACGGCTGAGCCTGGCATCGATACGCGGTCAGCGTCATTAAGCACTTGATATGCAATGAGTTCACTGCGGTGGCACATCGGTTGCTTGTTCAGGTTTGCCAGGCGGAGAAGGCGCTTGGCGCCAAGAGCGAAGACTTGCAGAGAAGCGGCGATTTTCAGAGAAGCGGCGGATCTCGTTGGACGCACAGTACATGCTCCATAACTTCAAGAAACTGAGGGGCGGTGTCGCAGCAGCGGGTTTGCTGCTGGGTTTGGCAGGTACGGCAAACGCGGCGTACATCGACTACACGTGGACCGACACCCTCACCTGGAACAACAAGTACCTGAGCGCAAACCAGGACCATGGATACGGCTACACGCACAACATCTCAGGCTCGAATGATCTCGATGCCTACAATCCGGCGAAGGATTGGATCGACGATGCGTGGGTTCGTATCTGGTTGACCGACGACACCGATACCGGGCGCAACAAGGGCGAGCAGGCGCAGGTCGATATCAGCCCGTTCCTGTTCGGCATCAAGGAGTGGGGCCTGGGCGGTGGCGGCACTTTCAACTTCAGCTACTCCTCCAATGTGTGGGACGTGACCTTCCTCGGTCTGCTCGACCTGCGCGCGGACGGAACGCTCGGCATCTACATCACGCCGAGCAAGGGCGATTTCTTCCTGACGAAGTCGGAACTCTATGCCAGCGGCAAGCGCTGGGGCACGGTCGCCGTTCCCGAACCCGGTTCACTCGCGTTGCTCTCGATCGGCCTGATCGTTGTTGGCGTGGCGCTGTCTCGTCGCCGCGGCCTGAAAAAGAAGTAAAGAAGAAAAAAAAGAATCCCCGGGATCGCACGTCAGACTGAAAAGAAGAGGATCCCGGTCAGCCCGAGCCCCGCCGCAAGCGGGGCTTTTTTTGTGCACGTTCAGCGCACGTCGAGCAGGTCGAGAATGCCGCGCGCCGCTTCACGCCCTTCGAAGACGGCGGTCACCACCAGGTCCGCACCTCGTACCATGTCGCCGCCCGCGAAGACCTTCGGGTTGGTCGTCTGGAACGGCCGATGATGAGCCGCGGACACGCGCACGCGCTGGTTCGGATGGAGCGCGATGTTGAACTCGTCGAACCACCCGGGCGGGCTCGGATTGAATCCAAACGCCACCACGACTGCATCCGCCGCGACCAGCTCTTCGGTTCCGGGGACCGGCTCGGGCACGCGGCGCCCGCGCGGCCCGGGAGCGCCGAGACGTGTTTGCACGAGCTTCACGCCTTCGACACTGTCGCCGCCCACGATCTCGATCGGCTGGCGATTGAACAGGAACTCGACGCCCTCTTCGCGGCTGTTCTTGTAGTCGCGGCGTGAGCCCGGCATGTTGAGCTCGTCGCGTCGATAAGTGCACGTGACGGATTCGGCCCCCTGGCGAATCGCCGTGCGATTGCAGTCCATGCCGGTGTCGCCACCGCCCAGTACCACGACACGCTTGCCGCGCAGGTCGACGAACTCTGCCGGGTCCTTCTCGAGGCCGATCTCGCGATTGATGTTCGAGATGAGATACGGCAGCGCCTCGTACACGCCTGGAAGATCCTCACCCGGGAAACCACCCTTCACGTACGAATACGTCCCCATGCCCAGGAACACGGCATCGTGCTCTTCGAGCAGCTTCTTGAACGGCAGGTCGCGCCCGATCTCCGTGTTGAGCGCGAACTCCACGCCCATGCCCTCCATGAGCTCGCGACGGCGCTCGACGACTTCCTTCTCCAGCTTGAAGGGTGGGATTCCGAAGGTGAGCAATCCGCCGATTTTCGGGTAGCGATCGAACACGATCGGCTTGACGCCGTTGCGCACGAGGACGTCGGCGCAGCCGAGTCCCGCCGGTCCCGCGCCCACGATCGCCACGCGCTTGTCGGTGAAGCGGACCTCGGACATGTCCGGCTTCCAGCCAGCCTTCAGTGCCTCATCGGTGATGTATTTCTCGATCGCGCCAATCGTCACCGCACCCAGGCCGTCGTTGAGCGTGCACGCCCCCTCGCACAGGCGATCCTGCGGACAGATGCGCCCGCAGACTTCCGGTAGCGAGTTGGTGCGGTGCGAGAGCTCCGCGGCTTCGAACAGGTTCCCTTCCTGGATCAGCTTCAGCCAGTTGGGGATGAAGTTGTGGACCGGGCACTTCCACTCGCAGAACGGGTTCCCGCACGCGATGCAGCGGCCGGCCTGCTGGGCCGCGCCGTCGGCATCGTACTGCGAATAGATCTCGCGATAGCTCTGGATTCGCTGTTCGACCGGGAGCTTTTCCGGGTCGCGGCGCGGGATCTCGAGGAACTGCAGCGGATTGGCGGCCATGTCAGGCGGCCCGCCGCAGGTTCTCGAGCAGCGTCTCGATCGCTGCCGCCTTCGGCTTCACGACCCAGAACTTGCCCATGAACGAGCGGAAATCGTTGAGGATCTCCTCGCCCCAGGTGCTCGCCGTCTCATGCACGTGCGCCTCGATCAGGTTGCGCAGGTGCTGGAGGTGCGACTCCATGCCCTCGGGCGTGATGCGGTGAATGTCGATGAGCTCGTGGTTGTAGCGATCGACGAAGCCGCGATCGAGATCGAGTACGTAGGCGAAGCCGCCGGTGAACCCGGCGCCGAAGTTGAGGCCGGTGCGGCCCAGCACGCAGACGACGCCGCCCGTCATGTACTCGCAGCAGTGATCGCCGGCTCCCTCGACGACCGCGATCGCGCCGGAGTTGCGCACCGCGAAGCGCTCGCCCGCCTGGCCCGCGGCGTACAGCTCGCCGCCGGTCGCGCCGTACAGGCAGGTATTGCCCATGATGACGGTATCGCGCGCGGCCAGCGCCAGGCCGCGCGGCGGCTTCAGGACAATCTTGCCCGCCGCCATGCCCTTGCCGACGTAGTCGTTGGCATCCCCTTCGAGGTAGAGATGCAGACCACCCGCGTTCCACGCCCCGAAGCTCTGCCCGATCGAGCCGCGCAGCTTCGCGATCACGGGCGCGTGGATCATTCCGTAGTTGCCCCAGCGGCGCGCGATTTCGCCCGAGATGCGGGCGCCGATCGAGCGGTGGAAGTTTGCGACCTCGTAGCCGAAGGTGCCGCCGCTCTTGTTGTCGATGGCGTAGCGCATGTCGTTCAACATGCGCTCCGCGAGCTCGCCCTTGTCGAAGGGCACGTTGCGCGGGTCGGTGCAGTATTGCGGACGCTCGTCGCCGAGACCCGCCGTGGACAGGATCGGGCTCAAATCGAGCTTGCGCTGCTTCGCGGTCGTGCCCTGGACGATCTCCAGGTACTCGGTGCGGCCGATGAGATCGGCCAGCCGCCGCACGCCGAGCTGCGCCATGATCTCGCGACATTCCTCGGCGACGAAGCGGAAGTAGTTCATCACCATTTCCGGCAGCCCGACGAAGTACTTCGAGCGCAGCACGTTGTGCTGGGTCGCAACGCCGGTCGCGCAATTGTTGAGATGGCAGATCCTGAGGTACTTGCAGCCGAGAGCGACCATCGGTGCGGTGCCGAACCCGAAGCTTTCCGCGCCGATGATGGCCGCCTTGATCACATCGAGGCCGGTCTTGAGTCCGCCGTCGGTCTGCAATCGCACGCGATGGCGCAGCTCGTTGATGCGCAGCGTCTGGTGAGTCTCTGCGAGCCCGAGCTCCCACGGCGTGCCCGCGTACTTGATGGAGCTCAGCGGGCTTGCGCCCGTGCCGCCGTCGTACCCGGAGATCGTGATGAGATCTGCATACGCCTTGGCGACACCGGCCGCGACGGTCCCTACGCCCGGTTCCGCGACGAGCTTTACCGACACGAGCGCCTGCGGGTTCACCTGCTTGAGGTCGAAGATGAGCTGCGCGAGATCTTCGATCGAGTAAATGTCGTGATGCGGCGGCGGCGAGATGAGTCCGACGCCGGGTCGCGCGAAGCGCAGCCGCGCGATCATCTCGTTCACCTTGTGACCGGGGAGCTGCCCGCCTTCGCCGGGCTTGGCGCCCTGCGCGATCTTGATCTGCAGCACCTCGGCATTGATGAGGTACTCGGGGGTGACCCCGAAGCGACCCGAAGCCACCTGCTTGATCTTGGAGTTTCTCTCGCTGTGGTAGCGCGCCGGATCTTCTCCCCCCTCGCCCGAGTTCGAGCGCGCACCCAGTCGGTTCATGGCAATCGCCATCGCTTCGTGTGCCTCCGGCGACAGTGCACCGAGTGACATGCCGGCGCCGTCGAAGCGCCTCACGATGTCCTCGACCGGCTCCACTTCAGCGAGAGCAATTGCCTTGCGGTCGGCCTTCAATGCGAGCAGGTCCCGCAGCGTCGAGACCGGCCGCTCGTTCACCAGCCGCGCGAACTGCCGGTATTGCTCGTAGTCGCCCGTCATCACGGCTGCCTGCAAGGTGGCGATCACGTCCGGGTTGTACATGTGGTACTCGCCGCCGTGCACGTACTTGAGCAGGCCGCCCTGAGCGACCGCGGCGCGCTGATCCCAGGCGCGCTCGCCGAGGAACTCGAGATCCTCTTCCAGGTCGTCGAAGCCCGCACCCTGGATGCGGCTGACGGAGCCGGGGAAACAGAGATTCACGACTTCGTCGTTGAGCCCCACGATCTCGAAGAGCTGCGCGCTGCGATAGCTCGCAATGGTGGCGATGCCCATCTTCGACATGATCTTGAACAGGCCCTTGCGGATGCCGCGCCGGTAGCTGCGTCCCAGCTCGAGCCGCGTGTGCACATCCATCTTCACGCGGCCCTTGCGCATCATGTCGAACAGCGTCTGGTAGGCCATGTAGGGGTACACGGCCGTGGCGCCGTACGCGATCAGGCAGGCGAACTGGTGCGCATCGCGTGCGGTGCCGGTCTCGATGAGCAGGTTGCACTTGCAGCGCAGGCCCTTCTCGACGAGCCGATGATGCACGGCGCCGGTGGCGAGCAGCGCGTGCACCGGGAGCTTTTCCCGCACCAGATAGCGATCGGAGAGCATCAGCACGAGCTTCCCCGCGCGCACTGCAGCTTCCGCCTGATCACAGATGCGCAGCAGCGCCGGGTGCAGCCCTTCCTCCACCGGATACTGCAGGTCGATGAATTCGTGCGTCACGCCGCAATCGCTGAGCGCGAGGATCTGGCGGAGCTTGCGCTGCGAGAGGATCGGCGAATTCATCACGATCTGCTTCGCGTGCTCGGGCGCCGGCACGAAGATGTTGCACTCCGGGCCGATCTGCGTTTGCAGCGACATCACGATGCTCTCACGCAGCGGATCGATCGGCGGATTGGTGACCTGCGCGAACTGCTGGCGGAAGTAATCGTAGAGCGAGCGCACCTTCGAGGAGAGCACCGGCATCGGGGTGTCGTCGCCCATGGAGCCGACGGCCTCGCTCTCGTCCTCGGCGAGCACGCGGATGATCTCGTCGCGCTCCTCCGCCGTGATGTTGAACATCTTCTGGTAGAGGGCGAGCGTGTCACGGTCCATCGGCTCCGCCGCGAGCCGCGGGTCGATGAGATCCGATTCGAGGTAACGCACGCCCTTCTTGAGCCAGGTCTTGTAGGGATGGCGCATCTTGAGGATCTCGTCGATGCGCTTGCTCTCGAGCAGCTCACCGGTCTGCAGGTCGAGCGCGAGCATCTCGCCGGGACCGAGCCGACCCTTGCGCACCACGTCCTCCGGGGCGTAGTCCCACACGCCCGTCTCCGAAGCGATCGTGAGATGACGGTTGCGAGTGATGACGTAGCGTGCCGGTCGCAGGCCGTTGCGATCGAGCGTGCAGGCGGCGTAGCGGCCGTCCGTGAGCACGATGCCCGCCGGCCCGTCCCACGGCTCCATGTGCGTCGCGTAGTACTCGTAGAACGCGCGCAGGTCCGGATCGAGCGAGTCGACTGTCTGCCAGGCCGGCGGAATCAGCAGTCGCATGGCATGCAGCACGTCGAGCCCGCCCATCAGCAGCACTTCGAGCATGTTGTCGAGCGTTTGCGAATCGGAGCCCGACATCGACACCAGCGGCAGGATGTCCGTGAGATCCGGGAGGACCGGGGAGCGAAACAGCGGCCCGCGCGCGGCCGCCCAGTTGCGATTGCCCTGGATGGTGTTGATCTCGCCGTTGTGCGCGAGAAACCGGTAGGGGTGCGCGAGGCGCCACTGCGGCAGGGTGTTGGTCGAGAAGCGCTGGTGAAACACGGCGACCGACGTCGTGAGCCGCTCGTCCCTGAGATCGCCGTAGAACTGCGCCAGGTGCTGCGGCATCACCATGCCCTTGTAGGCGAGCGTCGACGCCGACAGGCTCGGTACGTAGAACACCGGGTCCTTGCGCTCGAGCGCCCTCTCGGCGCGGCGGCGCGCGAGAAAGAGTTTGCGGTTGAAGGCCGCTTCGTCGATGTCGAGGCGACAGTTGACGAAGATGTGCTCGATGCGCGGCAGGGTCTTGAGCGCCTCTTCGCCGCAGGCCGCAGCATCGACCGGCACGACGCGCCAGCCCGCCACTTCGAGTTCCTCACGCTGGAGCTGCGTTTCCAGTGCGGACCGGGCGCGCGCGGCCTGGTCGTCGAAGCGGCTGAGGAATACGCAACCGACGGCGAAGCGTTCGGCGAGCCTGATGCTGGATTGCTCCGCAACGGCTGCGAGGAAAGCCCGTGGCATCTTGAGCAGCAGCCCGCAGCCGTCGCCGGTCTTCCCGTCCGCCGCAATGGCGCCGCGATGAGTCAGTCGATTGAGCGAAGTAATCGCGGTCTTTACGATCCAGTGGCTCGGCTGATCGTCGAGACTCGCGATGAGTCCAAAGCCACAACTGGCTTTTTCGTAAGCAGGGTCGAACAGACCCCGGGTAGCGGTCGAATCCATGGCGTCCCCAAAGCAGCGGCACGACCCTCATGGGCCGGGCAGTTCTCAAAACATCCGGCGCACGGCCGGTCGGTCTCAAAAGAAGGGGTGCTGCAGGTGCATTCGCGCCGGGAAGGCGTATCTAGACGGCTTTGGGGACCGAAAGGATGGTGTCGAATGCACTCGAGACATGGCCGTTGATCATACTGGTGAAGGACCGATCGTCAATGCTGCGATGCAGTTTCATAGAGGCAGCGCAGCAATATTCGATGTCTGAAGGAGTTAGGGAGATACCCATGGACCGACGCATCATCGAGCTCTACGACGAATTCACCCATGCGCCCCTGGACCGGCGCCTGTTCCTGGAACGGCTGGCTTCATTGGCGGGGAGCATGTCCGCGGCGCTCGCCCTCGTACCGCTGCTGCAGGCGAATACGGCGGCGGCGGCGCAGATCGCCGAGGACGACGAGCGGCTTCACTGCCGCAGCGTCACGCTCGGCAGCGATCCAAAGGGTCTGCGCGGATATCTCGCCGCTCCCGGCAGAGGGAAGAAATGGCCTGCGGTGCTGGTCATCCACGAGAACCGCGGACTGAACCCGCACATCCAGGATGTCACTCGACGGCTGGGTATCGCAGGCTATCTGGCACTCGCGCCGGACTTCCTGTCGGGCGTCGGCGGCACGCCGAGCGATGCAGACCTGGCGCGCGATCTCATCGGCAAGCTCAACCCCGACCAGGTGCTGAACGACGCCATTACCGCGGCGGCTTGGCTACGCGACTCGAAGGAATCGACCGGGAAGGTCGGGGCGGTCGGTTTCTGCTGGGGCGGCGGACTCATCGGCCGCCTCGCGACGGCCGACCCGAAGCTCAATGCAGCGGTCGTGTTCTATGGGCGAACGCCGCCGCTCGGGGATGTGCCGAAGATCGCGGCACCCCTGCTGTTGCACTACGCGGGGCTCGACAGCCGCATCGACGCGGACGTGCCGGCATTTCGCAAGGCCCTGGATGATTCCGGAAAGCATTACGAGCTCTACATGTACGAGAACGTCGATCACGCGTTTCACAACGACACTTCGGCGGCGCGCTACAACGCCGCGGCGGCCAGGCTCGCCTGGCAGCGCACGCTCGACTTCTTGGCTCACAATCTGCAGTGACAGGCGCGATCGACGCGCTTCAGGATTTCTTAAAAGACGTTCAGCAGATTCGTTTGCTCGCGGCGAGGAGTGCCATGGAAACTCGCTGCGGAGCTGACATGTTCGTACTGGATCACGTGTCGATCACCGTGCGCGACCTGGGTCGCGCACGCGCGTTCTATGACGCGATCATGGCGGCGCTGGGGGTGACCCGGGTGAGTAATGGATCCGGAGCGATCGGTTACGGGACGCGCTCGGATCCCGTCGATACGTCGCACACCTACTTCTCGCTGGTCGCTTCCGCAGATTTCCGTGCGGACGACGCGCGGCACTGGTGTTTCAAGGCGTCGAGCCGCGAGCAGGTCGATGCGTTTCACCGCGCCGGTACCACGCACGGCGGACTCGACGACGGCGCACCGGCGCTGAGACCCGAATACCACGCGAGCTACTACGCGGCGTTCCTGCGCGACCCCGAGGGCAATCGCCTCGAAGTCGTGAGTCACGAGATCCGCAGGTAGCGACTGGGCGCTAACTGCTCTGCGTGTTCAACCGCTTGTCCCTGGGGTCGGGAGCGCTGCGCCAGAGACCGCTGGAGTTGAAAGCACGCCAGCCCCAGGGCAGCCAGCGCAACAGCGCAAAACTGAGCCACAGCGCCCAGGCGAGCATCGCGATCTTGTACCACCACAGCGAAACACTGATGACGCCAGGCTGCGGAAGCGTGCCGGCGGCCTGGTCCAGGAACCAGCTGAAAATATTGCCACCACTGCCCGCGCCGCGAATTCGCATGTCCGGCGTGCTCAACAGCCCATAGGGAATCGCCGAGACGAGACTCACCAGGGCGATGACGGACAGCAATCCAAGGCCCACCTGGCTCACATTGAAGCGGCGTCGCGAGACCTCGCCGCTCCAATCCGAGCGCCAGCGCATCGCGAAGATCCAGGCCGCGAAGAGCAGCAGTACGCTCCACGAGAACGTGCTGAGCCCGAGCCCGAGCAGTAGCCACTCGTGCATACGGAGCGGTGAGTACTTCGAGCGTCCCAGCGTGACTGCAATCACGATGAACACCAGGAGCTCGCTCCAGAACAGGATCGCCGGCCCGACGCCCGGGCCCATCGCGAACAGGATCCAGCGATCCTCGGGCAGTGCGAGCTGCGTGTGAATGTTGCTGCTGGCAATGCCGAGATCGACTTGCGGTGCGCGCGTGCGCACCTTCACGCCGGTGTCGCTCTGCCATTGCAGGGCGAGCTGGTGAGCGCCGGGCAAGAGCGCGATGGCGAGCTCGCCGTTCTCGGGTCGCAGCGCCACGCTTTGACCATCGACCTGCACGCTCTTGACATGCGCGTCGGCGGGGACATGCAGGACGTGGCGTCCGCCCTGCGTACTGCGATAACGCACCGCCAGCGAAGTGTCGGTAGAGCGTTTGCCGACCTGGACTTCCGCATTCACGCCGTCGATGGCGAGCGTGGCGCCTTCCGCAGCCTCGGGACGCGTGATGCGCACATTCAGCTCCTCGTCGGCGCGCGGGTGGTACTCGTAGGTCCAGCTCGCCTGGATCGGCTCCGGAAGAACCGCGGGAGTCCCTTTGAATGCCGTGTTCCACTCCGGGCTGACATCGAACTGCCAGACCTCCGTGCGCGCCGGATCGGCCGAGTTCTTGAGATTCAACACGTCGGCGCGCGCCAGCGACGAGTGCCAGGGCACCACGGCATCGCCCGCCGGCATGGCGATGACGGCATTGCCATCGACGACATCGATACCGTCGGTGAGCATCGACTCACCGCCGAGCAGCGGCACTTTCACGGTGAACGCACCCTTCTCGGGCGCGAGCCGCTCGACCGTGGTGTCGATGGTCCAGTCACGCCCCAGCACGACGCGACGCGTCACGCGCACGAAGGGTGCGAACTGCATCGAGGTCTCGATACGTGCCGCCGGTCCTGCGGCGATCTTGCGCACCAGCTCGAGTGTGTTCGTAAGGAGCCGCTCGTCGCCGATGCCCGAGATCTCCCAACCATCGCCACGCGCCTCGATGGTGCGCGGCTGTTGAGGGAATACGACTTGCACGCTTTCGGCGGCGACCAGTCGCCCGCTGAGGCGCACGACGTGCGCTCCCGGCCGCAATGCCACCCACAAGCGCTGTCCCGAGTTGTCGCGGAACAGTCCGCCGTTCGGCTGACCGTCGATGCTGATCGTTTCCGGTTCCCAGCGTCCGCTCGCCGATGGAACCGCGACTGCGACTGCGGTCAGCGCGCTCACGTCGAGCTCGATCTGCAACTCCTGCGGCAACGCCACCAGGCGCGCCCCGGTAATCTCCGCGCAACCGGGCATGCATTCGGGCGGACGTGTGAGGCGCGCCTTGAGATCGTTGAGCAGCGCGGCATCAGGAAGAGCGGCGCGCGCGGGAACTGGCACAGCCAGCGCGGTCAGCACTGCAAGCGCCAGCACCCCACCCGTCGAAGCAGCGCCGAAGCGCGGCAGTTGCGGCCA
>DATBIF010000222.1:0-6388 GCA_036557045.1 Steroidobacteraceae bacterium | reverse complement strand
CGCGGCTTCAGCCAGGCGGTTCGCCGGCGCAGATACGCGAAAGCGCGATCGTAGTAGCCGCCGCCGGTGCCGAGGCGCTCGCCGCGCGGTCCAAAAGCGACGATCGGCACCAGCACGAGATCGAGGGTGCGTCCGCAAACCAGCACGTGTTCGGGCTCGGGAATGCCGATGCGATTCGCTCGCAGCGTGCCTGCGAGCGATGCGAATCTCATCGCACCGCGGCCGGGTCGATCGATCACCGGCGCGAACAATTTACAACCGCGCCGACGTGCCAGCTCGATCACGGGCGCCGTATCGAGTTCTCCGCGCACCGCCAGGTAGATTGCGACGCGGGTTCCGCGTCGCAGGAGACCGGAAGCGGCGAGCACCTTGCACGCTGCCCGCGCGGCCGAGTGGCGTTCCTCCGCGGTGAAAGCACGGCGCCGCTGGCGCACCGCGCGGCGGATCTGCTCGCGGAATGGATCCTTCAAGGAAAGCCTGGCTTTCTGCAGTGCAAGGGGTGGCGCCACCCGCCTGTGCCGTTAGTGACCGTTGCTCTCGAACCAGAGCAACAAGTGGGGCGACTGCGGACATTTAAGGCTTTCCGCACGGGGCGGACATGCACAATGCTGTCTGCAAGCCATGGCCCCAAGGGTTTCAAAATTAGGGTCGAGAGGTATTCCCGGTCCCTATCGAACACCGCAGGCGGCGCCAAACTGTTAAACGGCCCTAAGTGGGCTAGAGCTCGAGCTGCCTTCCTTTGCCGAGCACCGAATCGACACGCTCCGTGAGGCGCCTGAGGCGCGCACCGAGCTCGCCGGAAACCGACTGCTCGCGGCCTCTCTTGAGCAGCTCATTCGCCATGTTGAGCGCAGCCATCACCGCGATGCGATCCAGCCCGACCACCTTGCCGCTGTCGCGGATCTCGCGCATCTTGCCGTTGAGGTACTCGGCGGAGTCGAGCAGATCCGCGCGCTCCTCGTGTCCACAGGCGACGAAATATTCCTTCTCCAGTATCCGAACGCTGACGCGCGCCGGCTGCTCACTCATGTGCCGTGCTCCATCGCCTTGAGGCGACCAATCATGGCCTCGACGCGGGCGCGCACCTGCTCGTTCTTCTGCAGGAGCGTGGCCCGCTCCGCTGTGAGCGCGTCCTGGCGCTGGCGTAGCGCGCGATTTTCGTCCTTGAGCTGGCCGACCGCGCTGACCAGGTCATCGATGCGCTTCTCGAGCCGCTTGAGCTCGGAATCCACCGACGTCTTGCCAGACGCATCGTTCATGCACGCCAATATAGAACCGGCGGTTCACGCCGGTCAATCGAACGAGCCGGCGCATTCTGTGAACTTGGCGGGAAGCGCGAGTGCTACCATTGAAGGCCGGAGCGGAGGATCGCGATCTTGATGTCGAGCGTCAGCTTTCCCGATCTCGAGGACACCCTCGCCGAGATCGGCTCGCTCGCCGAAGCCGCGGAAGCTCACGGGAGCCTCTGCGGCGCGCTGTGCGCCGAGCCGCGCTTCTCGCTGGACAGCTGGCTGGATGAGTTGTCGCAGGACCCGCTGCAGGTGAGCGGATGGCGTGGCGTCTTCGAGAGCGTCTATACCGATACGCGCCAGGCGCTGGGGGGCGAGAGCATGAAGTTCGAGCCCCTCCTGCCGGACGACGATCAGCCGCTCGCCGGGCGCACGCTGGCACTCGCCGCCTGGTGCCAGGGGTTCCTGTATGGCCTCGGCACCAGCGGGCTGCATTCGATCGAGGAATTACCGGCCGACGTCGCCGAGATCGTGCAGGACCTCACTGAGATCAGTCACGCCAGTTTCGGCAACGACGAGGCCACCGAAACCGACGAACAGGCCTATGCCGAGCTGGTTGAATTCGTGCGGGTAGGGGTGCAACTCATCTACGACGAGCTCCAGCAGCGCCGCTCGACGGCGTTGCCCGATTCGCAGCGCGTGCATTGACCCATGAAGCGGGACGAGTTCGGGCGCCGGCGCCGGCAGTTGATGCGCATGATGGGCAAAGACGCGATTGCGATCCTGCCGGCCGCGTCGGTGCAGCATCGCAACAGCGACGTCGAATACGCCTATCGCCAGGACAGCGATTTCTACTACCTCAGCGGATTCCCGGAGCCCGAGGCAGTCGCGGTGCTGATTCCGGGGCGGCCCCAGGCGGAGTACGTTCTGTTCGTGCGCGATCGCGATGCGTCACGCGAGGTGTGGGACGGAAGCCGCGCGGGGCCCGACGGGGCCACGCGCGAGTACGGTGCGGACGACGCTTTCCCGATTGCCGACGTCGACGAGATCCTGCCGGGGCTCCTCGAGCATCGCAGTCGCGTCTACTACGCCATGGGCGTGCACCACGACTTCGATCAGCGCGTCGTGGGCTGGGTGAACAGCTTGCGCGCGCAGGTGCGCCAAAGCGCACAGACGCCGCACGAGTTCGTCGCGCTCGATCACCTGCTGCATGACATGCGCCTCTACAAGAGCCGCGCCGAGCTCGACACGATGCGCCGGGCCGCGCAGATCGCCGCACGCGCGCATGCGCGTGCGATGCGTTTCTGCAGACCCGGCCTCATGGAGTACCAGGTCGAAGCGGAGATCATCCACGAGTTCCGGCGCAATCGCGCCGACACCTCGTACCTGCCGATCGTCGGCTCGGGACGCAACGCCTGCGTGCTGCACTATCGCGACAACAATTGCGAGCTGAAGGATGGCGATCTGCTGCTGATCGATGCCGGCTGCGAGCTCGATTGCTACGCGTCCGACGTCACACGCACGTTTCCGGTGAATGGTCGCTACACGCCCGAGCAACGCGCGATCTACGAAATCGTTCTCGGCGCGCAGCAGGCCGCGCTCGCCAAGATCCGGCCCGGCAACCATTGGAACGACCCGCACGATGCGGCGGTGCGCGCCATCACCCAGGGCCTGGTGAAGCTCGGCATCCTGAATGGCAAGGTGCCGGCGCTCGTTCGCAGTGAGGCCTACCGGCAGTACTTCATGCACCGGACAGGTCACTGGCTCGGGATGGATGTGCACGACGTTGGCGACTACAAGATCGGCGGCGAGTGGCGAGTCTTCGAGCCGGGCATGGCGATGACCGTCGAGCCAGGTATCTACATCCCGGCGGGCAGCAAGGGCGCAGCACGCCGCTGGTGGAACATCGGCGTGCGCATCGAGGACGATGTGTCGGTGACGCGCAGCGGCTGCGAGGTCCTGACCCGACAGCTTCCCAAGGACCCCGACGAGATCGAGCGCCTGATGCGGGCGGCATGAAGCGCGGGCGGGCCTGAAGGTCCGGCGTCCCACGCGGTAAGATGTGCCAGCGGCCCCTGTGGCCGAGGCCGCTTCCAACGAGCCTCAGGGCATCGTTAATCTACCTGTATGAGCAAGGGGTCATTCGATATCGCTATCGCCGGTGGCGGCATGGTGGGCGCCAGCCTCGCCGTGGCGCTGCGGCCGCTGGGCCTGCGTGTGGCGCTCATCGAGTCGGTGCCGATTCAAGCGGATGCTCAGCCGAGCTTCGACGATCGAACCACGGCGCTCTCCAACGGCAGCCGCCGGATCCTCGACAGCATGGGACTGTGGCAGCGGCTCGAGCGCCATGCCACCGCCATTCGCCGCATCCACGTCTCGGACCAGGGACGCTTCGGCTTCGCGCGCATCGACGCGCGCGAAGAGGGTGTCGTGGCGCTCGGATACGTCGCGGCCAATCGTGCGATCGGCGCGGCACTCTGGCAGGAACTGCAGTCGGGCCAGACTGACGTGCTGTGTCCGGCGCGCGTGGAGCGCATCGAGACCGGCGACGAGCACGTGAATGTGCTTGTCAGGACACAGGCCGGTGAACGCGAACTGCAGGCTCGATTGCTGGTCGCCGCCGATGGAGCCAATTCGGCGGTGCGCCAGCACGCTGGGATCGAGGTCACGTCCTGGGACTACGAGCAGACCGCGATCATCACCAACGTCGCGACGCAACGCTTCCACGATTACGTCGCCTACGAGCGATTTACGCCCACAGGGCCGCTGGCCATGCTGCCGCTCTGCGACGGGCGCTGCACGGTGGTGTGGACGCTCGCCCCGCAGCTGGCCGAGACCACGCTGAAGCTGGGCGACGAGGCATTCCTCGCCGCGCTCCAGGAGAAGTTTGGCTTTCGCCTCGGGCGCCTGACGCGCGTGGGCCGCAGGCACTCCTACCCGCTGGCGCTGACCAAGGCCGAAGAACGGGTCGGCGAGCGTCTCGTGATCATCGGCAATGCCGCGCAGGGATTGCATCCCATCGCCGGGCAGGGATTCAACCTCGGGCTACGCGATGTCGCTGCTCTCGCCGAAGCCATCGCCGACGCACGCGAGGACCCGGGCGGCGCCGCGATGCTCGAGCGCTACGACGCATGGCGGCGCGCGGATCGGCGCAGCGTCATCGCTTTCACGGACGGCCTCGTGAGGCTGTTCCGCAGTCCGCTCGGGCCGGTCAAGGCGCTGCGAGACGTCGGCCTCTTGCTGTTCGATGTCATGCCGCCCGCCAAGAGCGCACTGGCGCTCCTCAGCATGGGCGTAGCCGGGCGCCTTCCCAAGCTCTCGCGGGGCATCGCCCTGTCATGAAGCGCGATACCGACATCATCATCCTCGGCGGCGGCATGGCGGGCGCATGCCTTGCAAGCCTGCTGGCCAACCGTACGCGCTCGATCACGCTGGTAGAGGCCCGATTGCCGCAGCACGCCCCGACGAATGAGTCGGTGGACCTGCGGGTCTCGGCGATCTCAAGGGCCACGCAGCGCATTCTCGCCGCGTGCGGCGCGTGGGAGCAGATCGCGACCGGACCGATCTGCGCCTATGAACGAATGGTGGTCTGGGATGCGGCGGGACGCGCCGGCGAACAAGGATCCATCGAGTTCGATTGCGCGGAGATCGGTCAGCCGAATCTCGGCTACATCGTCGAGAATCGCCGGCTGCAATGGGCGCTCCTCGAGCGGGCGCGCGCCGCCGGGGTCAGGGTGATGGAAGCCCGCATGACCGGGCTCTCTGGTGCGAGCGATGCGATCACGGCCGAGCTCGACGCAGGCAGTCGTTTGACGGCTGCGCTCGCGATTGGTGCCGATGGCGCCGACTCACCGGCGCGCAAGCTGATGCGGATTGCAGTTCGCGAGGCCGACGCACACCAGCGCGCGGTCGTGTGTCACATCCGTAGCGCGAATCCGCATCGTCGCACGGCGTGGCAGCGGTTTCTGCGCGGTGGCCCGATCGCGCTCCTGCCGCTGCATGACGGGCGCTGTTCCATTGTCTGGACCACCCAGCCGGATCACGCCGCTGAGCTCATGGCGCAATCGGACGAGGAGTTCTGCCGGTCGGTCGAGGCGGCCACGGATGCGGTGCTCGGACGGATCGAAGGCGTAAGCGCGCGCGCCGACTTTGCGCTTCGCAGCGTGCATTCCGAGTGCTACGTGCTGCCACGCTTCGCGCTGGTGGGCGATGCAGCGCACGCCATTCACCCCCTCGCCGGCCAGGGCGTAAATCTCGGATTCCTGGATTGCGCCGCGCTGAGGCAGACACTCGACGCGGCGCAGGGCGATCCAGGGGACCTGCGGGTGCTGCGCCAGTACGAGCGCTGGCGCAAGGGAGAGAACCTCCTCATGCTCAGCGCGCTCGACGGTCTGAACGGGCTCTTCTCGAACGACAACCCGGTGCTGGGTTTCCTGCGGCGCAACGGCTTGTCGCTCGTCGATCGCCTGGGACCGGTGAAGTCGCTCTTCATGCGCAGGGCCCTGGGCCTGGCCGGCGATCTGCCGCAGGTCGCACTGGTGGACGGTTGATCGTGGACACCTACCGACGCACGCTGACGAATCTGCTGGCTCGCGCGGGCATCACGATCGACGGCAATTGTCCCTGGGACATCCGGGTGCTCGACCGGCGCATGTTCCATCGCGTACTGGCTGGCGGCTCCATCGGCGCGGGCGAATCGTACATGGACGGCTGGTGGGACTGTGCCCGGCTCGACGAGATGCTGCGCCGGGTCTTTGAATCGGGCGTGGACCAGAGCCTGCCCTCGTGGCGCGAAGTGCTTGCAGGCCTGCGCGCGCGCTTGATCAACGTGCAGTCTCGGCGGCGAGCATTCGCCGTTGGCGAGCGTCACTACGATATCGGCGACGATCTTTACCAGCGCATGCTCGACCGGCGCATGATCTACAGCTGTGGCTACTGGCGCAATGCGGCCAACCTCGACCAGGCGCAGGAGGCGAAGCTCGACCTCGTGTGCCGCAAGCTGGGATTCAGCCGCGGCATGCGCGTGCTCGACATCGGCTGCGGATGGGGCGGGGCGGCGCAGTTCGCGGCCGAGCGTTACGGAGTGAACGTCACCGGCATCACTGTGTCGCGCCACCAGGCGGAGGCGGCCGTCGAACGCTGCAGGGGACTCCCCGTGA